>NZ_KI914915.1:57803-61358 GCF_000520575.1 Arthrobacter sp. I3 | reverse complement strand
CACATGCCGCCTGGCAAATTGCCTGGCCGCTTTGCCGTACACCAATTCCGTAACCACCCATGTGACCGTCTTGAGCACTGCGCTGCCGACCACGGGAATCCTCGCTACCCGGTCCAGGCGCGGGCTGCGCGGCAGAAACAGCCGGGCTTCCTCCGCTGTGTAGCCGATCAGGATGTCGATCGCCGGGGCAGCGGCATTCCAGGCCCGGTCAAGCCCGGATTCCTCGGGCAGGGGTGAATGCCCGTACTGGATCCCGAACGGCATGGCAGCCATCAGACCGAACTTCCTCGCCGCCCGCGCCACGTCCTCTTCAATAGCGACGACGTCCATCGCCGGAGTCGCGGCGGTAACGGCCTCCGCGGCCACCCCCATGGCGGCGGTCATCCTTTCCCGCCCCCTGGTAATGCCCAGCGGCGCACTTTGAATGATGGCGCGCTGGAAGAGCGACGCCGCGTCAGGGGTCGCCATGAGGTGCGCGACGGCGTCGCCGCCCGCGGATTGCCCGAACGCCGTGACGCGGCCCGGATCGCCGCCGAAGGATGCGATGTTGCGCTGCACCCACCGGAACGCCTCGATCTGGTCGAGCAGGCCGAGGTTGGCGGGACGGCCGGTGCTGGTGGACAAATATCCGAAGAGGCCCAGCCGGTAGGTCACCGAAACGACGATCACCCGGGTTTCGGCAACCAGCGCTGCGGGGTCGAAGATCGCCAGATCCCCGGAACCGGACGTGTAGGACCCGCCGTGCAGCCACACCATTACCGGCAGCCGTTCACCGCCGTGGAGATCGGCCGGCAGGGTGATGGTCAGGCGCTGGCAATCCTCGCTGCCCGGAAGTTCGCCGTAGCGGGTGCCGAGCACGTCATCCAGGAAGGGCACCGGCGCCTGCGGGCACGCCGGAGACAGGGATGTCGCCTCGAGCGTCTCGGACCAGTCGGGTGCCGGCGCGGGCGGCTGAAAGCGTTCCGCGGTGGCGTAGGGAATGCCGGCGGCACGCACGACGGCGCCGTCGCGCCATCCGGTGATCGGGCCACACGGCGGATCGAAGGAAAGGTTCACGTTTGTTCCGGTCTAGCTGTTCTTCAGGAGGGCAACGTCGGAGACAAGATCAATGTGCTCCAGCATCGCCGCCGCGGCGGCCGCCGAGTCCCCGGACCTGATCGCGTCGGCGATCTTGCGGTGGGAGGCGAGCGACTGCTCAGGCCGACCGGGCTGTCCGAGCGATTCGAGGCGCGTTTCCAGGACCATGCCGGCAATGAAGGTCATGAGCTGGGCCAGGACCGCCGAGTGGGCCGCGGCGGTGACGGCCTGGTGGAACAGCTCGTCGCCGCGTGCGCCGCGGTCTCCTGAGGCGACCTCTGCCGCCATGGCTTCGAGGGCGTGATCGATCGCGTCCATGTCCTGCTCCGTGCGGCGGGCCGCGGCCAGTTCGGCCAGCTTGACCTCCAGCGTGCTCCGCGCCTCAACGATCTCGGGCAGACGGCTCCGGTGTTCGCGGAGGCCTTTGATCACGGATGGAACGTTCGGCCGGTAGACCAGCACCGCTCCGGTGCCGTGCTGGACGTCGATCACGCCAAGCACCTCGAGGGCCACCAGGGCCTGCGCCAGGGTGGCACGCGAAACACCCAGCCGCTCGGCAAGTTCCCGTTCGGCCGGCAATGTGTCCCCGGGGCCCAGCTGGGCGGACTCGATGAAGTCCATGATCTGCTCCACCAGCTGCTCGTAAAGCCGGGGCCGCGAAACGCGGGAAATCTGATGCGTTGCCGCCTGCTTTGCCATGCGCGTCCTTCCAGCCTGTCCTGACCCCTAAGACTACCGGAGAACTATTGACAAAGACACCTAGTGTCTAGGAGGCTAGGCCACTAAGCCAGTAACGACCCACTTCGATCCGGAGGAACAACGATGTCCGCTCCCGTCCTGTCCATCATCATCTTGGCGGTGATGTTCCTTCTGGCCACGGTGCTGCCGCTCAACATGGGTGCCTTGGCCTTCGTCGGCGCCTTCCTGCTGGGCTCCGTGGTGCTGGGGATGTCCACCAACGACATCCTGGCCAACTTCCCCGGCGGCCTGTTCCTGACCATCGTCGGGGTTACCTACCTGTTCGCCATCGCGCAAAACAACGGCACCATCGACCTGCTGGTCCGGGGCGCCGTCCGGCTGGTCGGCAGCAAGGTCGCCCTGATCCCGTGGGTCATGTTCTCCATCACCGCGGTGATTACCGCCGTCGGCGCCCTCTCCCCGGCCGCCGTGGCCATCATCGCGCCGATCGCCCTCAGCTTCGCCGCCAAACACAAAATCAATCCGCTCATGATGGGCATGATGGTGATCCACGGCGCGCAGGCCGGCGGCTTCTCCCCCATCGCCGTTTATGGCGTCACCGTCAACAGCATCATTGCCAGGACGGAGCTGGACGCCAACCCGATGGCGATCTTCCTGGCGAGTTTCCTCTTCAACCTGGCCATCGCGCTGGTGCTGTTTGTCGTCCTCGGCGGCGGCAAACTGATGACCACCCCGGGCGGGCGGCTGGTGGAACAGGCCGCAGAAAAGCGCCTGTCCGTCAGCGTGGGTGCCCGCGCCGCCGGCGTCACGCTGCAGGGATCCGGATCCGACATCTCCGCCGCCGGCGTCTCGGCCAAGGGCACCTCAGGCTCCGGTACATCCTCGGCCGCCGGTCCCGCCCCGGCCGGCGCACCTCCGGCCAGCGGCGCCCGTGCATCCATGCCCCAGCTCATCACCATCCTTGGCCTGATCGCCCTGGCCGTCATCTCGCTCGGATTCAAGGTGGATGTCGGCTTCGTTTCAATCACCATCGCGATCGTCCTCGCCCTCGTGTCTCCCGCAGCGCAGAAGGGCGCCGTCAACAAGATCAGCTGGTCCACGGTCCTGCTCATCTGCGGCATGCTCACGTTCGTGGGCGTCCTCGAAGAAGCCGGCACCATCGCATTCGTGTCCGGCGGAGTGGCGGACCTCGGCATGCCCCTGCTCGCCGCCCTGCTGATCTGCTACATCGGTGCCATCGTCTCGGCCTTCGCCTCCTCAACCGCCATCCTCGCGGCCCTCATTCCACTGGCGGTGCCGTTCCTGGCCACCGGCGAGGTCGGCGCCGTCGGCGTGATCGCCGCCCTGGCCGTGGCCTCCACGATCGTGGATGTGTCCCCGTTCTCCACCAACGGCGCCCTGGTCCTGGCCAACGCGCCCGAGGACGTGGACAAGGACAGGTTCTACAAGCAGATCCTGGCCTACAGCGGCATCGTCGTCGCCGTCGGACCGGCCGTCGCCTGGCTGGTCATGGTAGTCCCGGGCTGGATGTGACCGCTGGATGTAGCCGACAAATCAACCAACTGCGCAAGCCCACCGCGCACCCGCCACGACCGACCAAAGAAGGAACACGTCCATGAGCACCGAACCCATGCCCGACGCCGAAGGCCCCCTCACCGGCTATCTCGTAGTGGACCTGAGCCGCGCCCTCGCCGGCCCGCATGCCGGGATGATGCTGGCTGACCTCGGCGCGCGGGTAATCAAGGTGGAGAACCCCGGCACCGGCGACGACACCCGCGG
>NZ_KI914915.1:48631-57703 GCF_000520575.1 Arthrobacter sp. I3 | reverse complement strand
CATTCGTGGGCCCCGAGGATGATCCGCAGGCCACGTATTTCCTGTCCTGCAACCGCAACAAGGAATCCATTGCCCTGGACTTGAAGAGCGACGACGGGCGGGCAGTGCTGCGGGAGCTGCTGGAACGCGCCGACGTGGTCATCGAGAACTTCCGTCCCGGCGTCCTGGACCGGCTCGGATTCTCCGCCGCGCAGATGCAAACCCTGAATCCGGCACTGGTGGTCCTCTCCATCACAGGATTCGGGCACGACGGGCCCGAATCCCAGCGCAGCGGCTACGACCAGATCCTCCAGGGCGAGGCCGGGCTGATGTCCCTGACCGGATCCGGGCCGGACGATCCGCAGCGGGTCGGGGTCCCCATCGCCGACCTCCTCTCCGGCATGTACGGGGCGTTCGGCACCCTCGCGGCGCTGCTCCAGCGTGAGCGGACCGGCCAGGGCCAGATCGTCCGCACCTCATTGCTCGCGGCCCTGGTCGGGGTCCATGCCTTCCAGGGCACCCGGGCCACGGTTGCGGGCGAAGTGCCGCAGGCGCAGGGCAACCACCACCCGTCCATTGCCCCCTACGGACTGTTCCACTGCCGGCAGGGCAGGGTGCAGATCAGCGTGGGAAGCGAGAAGCTCTGGAAAACGTTCGCCTCGACGTTCGGGATCGACGCCGCGCGGCCGGAGTTCGCCACCAATGCGGACCGCGTGCGCAACCGCGAGAAAGTCATCGAAGAAGTGGAGCAGGTTTTCTCCGATTTCGAGGCCGAGCCGCTGCTCACCAAACTCAACGACGCCGGCATCCCGGCCGGCAAGGTCAGAACCCTGGCCGAAGTCTACGAATGGGAACAGGTCCACTCGCAGGGTCTGGTGATCGACGTCGAGCATAAGATCCTCGGCACCGTGAGCCTGCCCGGGCCGCCGCTGCGGTTCTTCAGCGCCGCCGGCACCACCGAAACCACGTTGACGTCCCACACCGCACCGCCGCTGCTGGACCAGGATGGGGAGCAGATCCGGCGGTGGCTGGGGGTGACACCCGGCACCCCAGCCGGCGCCCGATCAGGCGCGGCCACAGTCGCCGGCCAGGAAGGCCCCCGGGCATGCTGACCCGGCAGAAGGTCCGGCACCTGGACGCCACCGAACTCATCGCCGCGGTCCTCGATCCCGGGTCCTACCGCAGCTGGGACGCGCCAGTGCTGGACCCCGATCCCGGCCCCGAGTACCGGCAGGAACTGGCCGCCGCCCGGGCCAGGACCGGCGTGGACGAATCCGTCCGTACCGGCGAAGGTCTGATCCGCGGCCGCCGGGTGGCCGTCATCGTCAGCGAGTTCCGGTTCCTCGCCGGCTCCATCGGCCAGGCCGCCGCGGAACGGATCGTCACCGCCGTCGAACGGGCCACCCGCGAGGGCCTGCCCCTTCTCGCCGGCCCCGCGTCGGGCGGGACCCGCATGCAGGAAGGGACCATCGCGTTCCTCTCCATGGTCAAGATCAGCGCCGCCGTCCGCACCCACCGCAAGGCCGGGCTGCCCTACCTGGTCTACCTGCGTCATCCCACCACGGGAGGCGTCATGGCCTCGTGGGGGTCCCTCGGCCATATCACCGCCGCCGAGCCCGGCGCCCTGCTCGGCTTCCTCGGACCCCGGGTCTACGAGGCCCTCCACGCCACCCCGTTCCCGGAGAACGTCCAGACGGCCGAGAACCTTTTCGACAAAGGGCTGATTGACGCGGTGGTCCCGCCCTCGCAGCTGTCCGACGTCGTCGACCGCGCCTTGGGCATCCTGGTCACCGGGCCCCGCCCGCCGGTCGCCGCGCCCGCCACACTGTCCGTGAAGCCGTCCGGCGCCGGCGCCTGGGAGTCGATCGGTATTTCCCGCGACCCCCGCCGGCCGGATGTCCGGCAGTTGCTGGCGCACGGGGCCCGGGACGTGCTTCCGCTTAACGGCACCGGCCAGGGCGAAAAGGACCCCGGCCTCCAGCTGGCCCTGGCCCGTTTCGGCAGGGAATCCTGCGTCCTGATCGGCCACACCCGACCGCGGGCGACGCGGCCGACGGGCATGGGACAGACGGCATTGGGACAGACCGCGATGGGGCCGGCGTCCCTCCGGGAGGCCCGGCGCGGCATGCGCCTCGCCGAGGAACTCGGGCTCCCGCTGGTCACCATCATCGACACCGCCGGTGCTGCCCTGTCCCAGGAGGCCGAGGAAGGCGGCCTGGCCGGCGAGATCGCCCGCTCCCTGCACGACCTCATCGGACTCAACGCACCCACGCTGTCCGTACTGCTCGGACAGGGATCCGGCGGCGGGGCACTGGCCCTCTTGCCCGCGGACCGCACCATCGCCGCCCAGCACGCCTGGCTGTCTCCTTTGCCGCCCGAAGGCGCCAGCGCCATCGTCCACCGGAACACGGATTTCGCCCCGGCCATGTCCGAGGCCCAAGGCGTCAATGCCGCATCCCTGCACGCCAACGGACTCGTGGAGCACATCGTGGACGAGCGGCCCGATGCCGCCGACGAGGCGCAGGCCTTCTGCCTGCGCCTCGGCCGGGCCATCGAGTACGAACTCGCCACGCTCACCGGCGCCGGAGTCAACGAACTGCTCCCCCGGCGTCTGGCGAAGTACCGCAATCTGGGCAGCGTCTTTGCGCCAGTGGCGGGACGCCGCCCGGCGGGGTCACCGCTGGATGAGGCTCAGAGCAGGCTCGAGAACTCCGCGTAGCTGAGCGGGGCGTAGCGTCCGTAGGCGGCGATCACCGCGGCCTCGACCGCATCGACGTCGAGGCCCGGCACCAGGTCATCGGCCGCGCCGGCCGTCGCGGGGTCCCATTCGAGGCCAAGGGCGGCGTAGCTGGCCTCCAGGACTGCGCGGATCGGGGCGGAGTCCGCCACCACGATCACGGAGCTGAAGAGCCAGCCGCCGGCGACCACCCGCTGGGCGGTGCCGACCAGCTTGATCCGGTGTTCGGGGACCTCCGGGTCGCTGCCGTGCACGCTGAACTCCCCGGGGCAGTACTCCCCCGGGATCTCGCCGACGCCGGCATCCACCCCGGCATCGCGCAGTGCCCCGGCGAGCAGTTCGCCGAACCGCGAAAACCTCCCCTTGGCCCCGGCAATCGCGTCCGCATCGGGTTCCAGATGGTCGACGACGAGCGATCGTTCGTGGTAGGCCGCCGCGCGGCCGCCGGCCTTGCGGACCAGCGGCTCGAAGCCCAGCTGCCGGCAGGCGTTGGCGGCGGCCTCGAAGCCAGGCAGGTGCGTGTCGCGCTGGCCGAAGGCGACCGTGGGGACCGGCCGGTACAGCCGCAAGGTGGGACCGAGTGAGCCGGTCTTGACCTTCTGGAGGAGCCCGAGCGCGAAGTCGAGGTCGGCCGCGGCGCCAAGTGATTCCTGCTGCCGCACCACCGTCAGTGTCCGGGACCCGGCTGGCGCCTGCGGCATGTTGTTATGCTCCCTTATGGTCATTCTGCAATTCCTCGTCGTAGCCGCCGCATTCGCCGTCATCGACGCCATCTGGCTCAAGACGATGAACCCGTTCTACCGCCGCCAGATTGGTGACCTGATGGCCGACAAGCCCAATCTAGGTTACGCGGTGGTGTTCTACGTGATCTACATTGCCGGGATCGTGTTCTTTGCCCTGACGCCGGCGCTCGACGGCGGCAGCTGGCTCAGCGCTGTGGGCTACGGTGCCGCGCTGGGCGTGTTTGGCTACGCCACCTACGATCTGACAAATGCCGCCACGCTCAAGACGTGGCCGTGGCAGCTGATCGTCGTGGACATCCTGTGGGGTGCCGTGTTGACGGCGCTGGCCACGTTGGCCGGCTGGCTCGTCTTCCACTGAGCTAGGACCTGCGCAGCGTCAGGATCTGTTCGGCGCGTCCGAACGGGCCCGTGAGGTCATGCAGCACCGTGGAGGTGAGCCCGATCCCGTCCGTACCGAACGTGACTTCGTTGTCCAGCCCCAGCCACTCCCCCTCCGGCTGCCGGTACATGTGGATCTGCAGGTCCAGGTTGGGGAAGGCGTAGCTGCCCTTGCCCGGCGGGACCCGGGCGGCAATGCCGTTCGCCGTGTCCACGAGGCCGACGAGCCGGGCGAGGTCGCCGCTGTCCGCCCGGTCTGTCAGCGGGTAGTCGGTGCGCAGCCAGACGGTTCCCGAGCCCGCCCGGTGGCCCTCGGCGATCCGCATGTGCAGGGAGGCGATGTAGCCGCCGGGCCAGACGGCCGCGGCGTCGTACGGCTCGCAGTCCTCCGGCGCCGGAATCCTGGGATCCTCGAAGGCCGCGATGGCGGACGTGTCAGAGGTGATCATCCGCCAGGCCGTGGCGCGAATGGCCGTGCGCCCGCCGGAAACGAGCTCGGCCTGCACCAGTTCGATGGTCCGGCCCGGGCGCAGGGTGGAGGTCACGATCTCGAACTCACCGCCGGGGATCAGCCCGAGGATTTCGTAGCTGAGCCGCGCCATGCGCATATCTTCGCGGGGCTCGTGCCCGGCCAGGCGGTCGGCCATGATGCCGGACGCGGGGGCCATGTGCTGCTCGTGTTCGTTCCAGGCGCCTTGGGCGTGGATGGTGGAGCGGAACCGCCCGTCCCCCAGGACCTCGTAGTAGAAATCGCCCTCGGCAAGTTCCGGTAGTGCAGCAGTCAACGTCCGCCCTTTCGCATGGCTGGTGATTCCAGAACACACTATCCTGCTGCGCTTTCAGTGTTCCCGGCCGCTGTGTTTCCGGCTCCGATCCGGCGCGGACCCCGGACGCGCGCTGCGCTTTTCCCAACCGATCCGCTCGGACTGGGTAGACTCAGGTGAGGTTTTAACGACTATTCACCGAAGAGGTGCTCCCCCTGCTTAGAGTCATCAGCTACAACCTCCGCAAGCACGCGGCCAGCGGCGAGCTGGTCGATCTGGCACGTGATTTCGAGATTGATGCTTTGTGCCTCCAGGAGTGCGATACGGACGATCTGCCGGAGACCATCGGGGATCTGCACCTGGCCGATTCCACCAAGGGCAACCGGCTGGGCCTGGCGATCTATTACCGCATGAGCCGTTTCACGGCCTACGAGACCAAGACCTTCGCCCTTAAGAAGTCCATGCACGACCGTGTCCTCTCCCCCGCGCACGAGCGGCTCATCGGCACTCGTGTGACCGATAACGAGACCGACCACGAACTCGTCATCGCGTCCTTCCACGCGGCGCCGCTGACGGCATCGAACTCTCTGCGGCGGAACCAGATCCATGCCGCCCACGCCGAGCTGCTCAGCATGGGTGGCGGGCTGATGTCACTGATGGTGGGCGACTTCAACTATCCGTTCTTCACCAAGTCCCTGACCGAGAAGATGAAGGACGCCGGCTACGACCTTACGATGAGTGACCGCCGGACCTATACCCGGTACAAGGTCTTCAAGGGCCATTTTGATTTTGCCACTTCCCAGGGGCTGGAGATCGAAAGCGTGGAGACGCTGCCCCGCGGCGCCTCGGACCACCTGCCCATCCTGATCTCGGCCGAATACGGCCAGGAGGCGCCCCCCAACGGTTCGGGACCTGCGGAGCATTAGCGGCCGGTCCTGCCGGGTCGGTGCTGACCGCCGGCGCTGCCGCTAGGAGATAGGTGACGCGCTAGGACCCCGCATTGAAGACGTCCCCGCCGAAACTGTCCAGGCCCGGCGCCCCGGCGTATCCGAGGCGCGGGAGCGAGAAGGCGTCTTCGATGCTGGCCAGGAGGCTGAAGTGGTTGTACGGCCGGTCCGACGTCGTGCCGCCCTTGGTGAGCGGCGAGAGGACCAGTGCACCAATCCTGCCGCCGGCAGTTCCTCCGGGCAGCAGCCCTGAGGGCCCAACTGTCTTGCCCTCGGACTCGTCGAAGGTGATCACCAGCATCCCGTCCTGTTTGAAGGCCGGGGAGTCCAGGATGGCCGGGACCTGCTGGCTCAGCCAAGTGTCGGCGGTGGCCAGTCCGCCTGCGCTGCCGTCGACGCAGGGGTTGTCGTGGCCGTCATTGCAAAGATTGGGTGAGATGTAGGACAGGTTGGGGGTGGTGGCTACGGACTTGAGGTCGCCGCGGAGTTCGCTGAAGTCCACCACGTTGCTCTGGCAGTCCGGTGACGAGGTGATGGCCTGGAAATACACGAACGGGTTGTGCCGCGTTGCGTACTGGTCACCCACCTTGGCGCCCTGGCTGGTGTCATGCCCGCCGAGTTCGGGATGACGGCACGGCGTGCCCATGTCTTCCATGTAGCCCTTCCAGGTCTTGCCTGCGGCACTGAGCTGCCCGGCGACCGTGGGGACCGAGGCCGGATAGACGCAGCCGGCGCCCTCCGCCAGGCCGAGCGCGCCCGTCCCCGTCAGCTCAAACGCGGCGTAGGTGGGGCAGTCCTCCCTCGTCATGGCGTTGGACGGCTGGCCGGAGATCTGGGCCAGGTAGTTCGGGTTCGAATTGTGGGCGATCCCGTAGTACTTGGAAAGCAGGACGCCCTGGCTGCGGAGCGTCTGCGACAGGTAGGGGGCCTCCGAGCCTGCGCCCCACACCTTGTTGTAGCCCTTGTTCTCGAGATTGATGACGAACACGTGCCCGGGCTTCGACGCCGCCCCCGCGGTGGCGGTGCCACCGGCAGTGGGACCCGGATTGCCGCCCGGCGGCCCCGGCTCGCACGCCGCCGCCGATGCCACCAGGACTGCTGCAACAAGCAGCCGCGCGGCGATTCGTCGATGATTTTTCGTGGCAGTCCGGCTCATGGATTCCGGCTTTCTGATTGACCTGTCAGCGTGGCCTTGGCGGCTTCAGTGTCTGCACTCTCTCACACCGCAGTCAAGAAAACCCGCGAGGACCCTGCACAGTTGCTGGGAATGAGTTCAGTAGTGAATGCTGTGGTGGTAGTTTGCACTCATGGGCGCACCATCGGATTCCATTCCGCTCCTGGACCTGAGTACCGCCAGGGGGCGGGACGGCACGTTTGACCCGGCGTTTATTGACGCCCTGCGCGACGCCACGCACCGGGTGGGCTTCTTCCAGCTGACGGGTTACGGGGCCCCTGCCGCCGAGGTGGATGAGCTCTTCGACGTCACACGGCGCTTTTTCGAGCTTCCGCTTGAATCACGGCTGGAACTGGACAACCGGCTCTCGCCCCATTTCCGCGGTTACACGCGGCTGGGCCACGAAATCACCCAGGGGCGGCCGGACGCGCGGGAGCAGCTGGATTTTGGACCGGAGCGCCCCGCCGTCGAGGACTACCCGCCGGATCAGCCGTACTGGCTGGTCCAAGGGCCGAACCTGATGCCGGACCGGGCGTTGCCCGAGCTGCGCACCGTGTGCATGGCCTGGGCGGAACGGATGTCCGGCGTCGGGGCCGAATTGCTCAGCGCCATCGCCGTGTCGCTGGAACTGCCCGAAGGATACTTCGATGAACCCTTCCGGGACTCACCGGCCTGGATGGCCAAGTTGGTCCACTACGTCGGCGGCGTCGTCGCTGATGCCGGTCCGCAGGGTGTCGGCGCGCACGCGGACTACGGCTTCGTCACCTTGTTGCTCCAGGACCAGGTCGGCGGCCTGCAGGTACTCCCGCCGGGCACGGACAGCTGGATTCCGGTCGAACCCATTCCGGGGGCCCTGGTCATCAACCTGGGCGAAATGCTCGAAGTCGCGACCCAGGGTTACCTGGCCGCCACCATCCACCGCGTCGAGGCGCCCCCGGCAGGCGTCGACCGCTACACGGTCCCCTTCTTCTTCTCGCCCCGGCTTGACGCCGTCATTGAGCCAGTGCCCCTGCCTCCCGCACTCGCGGCCCGGTCCCGGGGGGTCACCGATGATCCGGACAATCCGATGCTCGCGTCCTACGGCGCAAACGTGCTCAAGGGCTGGCTGCGGGCCCACCCCGAGGTCGCCCGGATTCATCACCCGGAACTGGTCCGGACCACCGGGCAGGCCTGAACGGCAGCAGCACACCGGCCAACGTGCCGGGAATGACGAGCCGCCCGGCCCGAACGGCCCGCCCGGCGGCGTCCCCCCGCTCAGGCCTGTCGCTGTTTCACGGCGCCGGCCAGCGCGGCCAGGCCCTTTTCGAAGTCGGCGCCGACCATTTTGTCCATGTTCATGAACAGGGCGAACACTTTGCCGATGCCCTTGTTCTCCCCGGTCATCGTCCAGGTGACCTGGGTGCCGTCACCGGAGGGCGTGAACGTGAAGGAGGTGGGGTTGACCGCTTTGAAGGGCTTGGTGAATTCCAGACGGATCTTGATGTTGCGCGGCTCGGAAGTGTCCACGATTTCCATGGTGCCGGAGCCGGCCTTGCGGTTTCCGCTCCAGGTGTACTTGGCACCGACGCCGGAATCGCTGCCGGAGTAGCTCCGTTCCATGGCCGGATCAACGGCCTCCCAAGGGGACCATTTGGTCCATTCGTGGAAGCTGTTGACCAGCGGAAAGATGTCCTGCGCCGGGGCTGGAATGACTGCGCTGCGGGTAACTTCATAAGTAGACATGCGGCAATCCTAGGCGGTGACCGGCCCAACCGGACGCGTGCCCTGCGGGTTCACCCCTTCTCAGCGGTTGCCTCCGTCAGATCGACCACCGGCAAGGCCGCGTTCTTCTTGACGGACTCGACCCCGCCCATGGCACTCGCCTTGGTCTTGTAGCTCTCCGAGGAGGCGATCACCTCGCCGTTGGAGGCCTTAAGCCGGAACCGGAATCCGCCGGACTTGTCTTTGTAGACCTCATACTTGCCAGCCATGGTGCATCCCTGATTTCTCCGTTGTTGTGGCCGGCCGGGGAGCCGGCACGGATCGATTAGCGCTGCCGCAACCGGCTGACCAGAGTGCTTCGGTTGCCTGGCCCGACCAGGCTCAGGACAGGCCGGTCAGCCCTGCAGCGGGATGACGTCAATTCCCCCGTGCTGATCGGCAACGACCAGAACCCGGGGCGCCGCCACACCCTCCAGTGCGGCCGCCAACCGCTTCTCCTGGGCTCCGGCATCGCCCGCGACGTCCCCACCGGCAACACCGGCACCGGCAAAACCGGCGGCGCCGGCTCCGCCGTCGGCCCGTTTCCAGACCGTGACGCCGGCCCCGGTGACCTCGCCGATGACGCGCCGCAGCGGTGCAGGGTCCGATC
>NZ_KI914915.1:42869-48531 GCF_000520575.1 Arthrobacter sp. I3 | reverse complement strand
CAGGGTCCGATCCCGCCACGAGGAACACGTGGCCGATGGTTCGCGGACGGACCGGACCGGCCGCGGCGAGCACGGCGCGGTCCTGCCGCCACACGGCAAAGTGGTACCCGAACACGAGTCCCGTGGCGACCAGGAGCCCCAGGGGTGCGCGGATCCGGTCCACGAAGCTTCCCCCGCTGACCTCGCCCAGGACGAACTCGAACATCCGGAACCCGATCACCAGCAGCGTGACCACCGCCACCACCGCGCTCAGACCGAACACGGCCACCAGGTAGATCCGGCGCGCGTTCAGGCCGGCGCCGGTCGCCGCCGACTGCTCCACGCGCCGCCACGCAAACCACCAGACCGGCCCGCCAACCAGGAGCGAGCTGATTCCCGCAAGCAGCAGCGTCCGCGCCCCGGCGCCGGCCAGCGGCGTCGCCGTCATGGCGAGGGCCGAGTTGACAATCACGCCTATCCCGGACGCTGCCGCGACCAGGGCGACGCCGGAGGTCACCAGCCTGCCGCCCTGAAGCGTGGCCTCTGAGCGGCCGCGCGCGACGTTGCGGTGGTAGACCCAGACGAGGCAGCCGATGGCGGCCGCGGACACAGCCGGCGCGAGGGGCTCCAGCAGGAGCTCCAGCGGTTCGGAACGGTCAAACAGCCGGCGAAGCACCACGAAGAGCGCCACGCCGGCTCCGCCCAAGGTCAGAACGCCCGCGCCAAGCACCCCGACCGTGATGAGCGCGACGTCGGCCAGCCCGGTCCGCAGCCTCCGGCCGCCGTCGTGATTCCAATGCCACCACCAGATAATGGTTCCGCCGACGGCCCAGACCAGGGATTGCAGCGCCGACACCCACCACGGTTTGCCCGTCGCGGCTCCCCGCAGGGCGGCATCCAGCAAGGTGGATAAGGCTGCGACGGCGCCGCCCACGCCCAGCACGAGCCCCAGCACCGAGCCGAGCACCGTAGGGACCCCGGAGAGGTCTGTCGGATTCTTCCGGGGGTCACGCCACATCCACCGGTGCCAGGCCCAGACCGCAGCCCACACCAGACCGGTGGCCAGGGACAGCCGCCACTGAAGGCCCTGCCCGCCGATCAGCGAGGACAGAGTGTTCAGCACGTTGTTGGCCGCGATGAGCAGGGCGAGCAGGTAGGCACCTGCCAGGTAGAGACCCCAGCCGATGGCGGACCGCTCCTCCGGGTCCTCGAGCCGCCGCCAAACCGCCCACCACAAAAGGGCCGCGAGCGGCCCGCCAATCAGGGCGAACGCCAGCGAGCGCGCGAGCCCGGCGACGTCGTCCGGGGCCAGCTCTGTCCCCGCCACCAGCAGGCGGCCCAGCAGTCCGCTGAGCCCGACGGCGGTTGTCACCACCAGTGCGAACAGCAGCGCGTAGGTGATGAGCCGGCGCACTGTCCCTTGGGCGCTCATTGCTTCGCCTCGCCGGTGCACACTGCCAGCGGCCAGGGCACGGTGTCGATCAGCCAGCCGTCGCCCGCCCGAACGAGGTCGAACGCGTCCTCCACCTGGTATTCGGCGCTGCCGAAGGGACCGCCCGGCTCGGACACAGTGATGAGCACCCTTACGTCCGCGGATTCCGGCCGCTCGGTGGTGGACACCAGTGTGACTCGCAGGTTCCGGGCCGAGGGGCGGGCCCCGGTTGTGCACTTGCTCCGGGCGGCCGGCGTCAGGTAGGCGGAGGCGGCCGTCTCATCCCCGGCAATGACGGCTGCGGCATAGCGTTGCGCGACGCCGGCGGGCGTTGACTCGGCCAGGGGCGCGGGCTCCCCGCGGGTGAAGACCACTGCCAGCGCGATGATCACGATCACCGCGATCGCGGCCATGATGGCCAGCAGGGTCCGGTCAGGCCTGGTGCGGCGCAGCTCCCCCGCCTTCCCCGGCTTTTCCGGGCCGGGCTCCTCCGGCGGTCCTTCAGGCGGCGGCCTCATGGCGCAAGTATGGACGCCGTCCAGCGCACGGTCACGATGTCTTTCGTCCCCTTTCCGCGGCGTCCGCGTCGACGCAGCCGAAGCCAGCCACTACGCTCGGAAAATGGGAATCATGCGCAACGCCCTCGCCGCTGCTGTTGTGCTGATGGCCGGCCTTCTCGGCGGCGCCCCGGCCGCGCTCGCCACGACGCCGACCGCCGTCGTCGTCGAAGACCGCGCCGGGGTGTTGGACCAGCGGACGCTGCTGCCGGCGGTACAGGCCACCGACTTTTATGAGCCCACCAAAGTTGCGGTGTACACCTATAACGGCACTGCCGCCGACAATCTGAACGAAGAAGTCCTGCGGTTCGCCCGCACCGAACATCCCGAATGGATCAGTGCTGACGGGCAGAAGTGGGCAGACGGACTGTTCATCTTCGCCCTGGATCCGGTGGGCCGGCATGTGGGGACGTACATGGGTGAGGACCGGAAGGTCTCGCCCGAACAGCGCGAGGATATCCAGAACGCCGCCAAAGAGCTGCTTCGCGATGCGCAGTGGACCGAGGGCACCATTGCCGGGATTCGCCGCGGCGCCGAACTCATCAATCAGCCATGGTACCGTTCCACAGCCTTCCTCGTCACAGCCTGGGCGGCGGTGGCCGCCGCGGTCTGCGGAGCCGCGGCGTGGCTGATCGTGCGGTGGCGGACCCGGGTGTCCAGCCGGAAGGAACTGGCCCGGGGCGACGCCAGCTACGCCAGTGTCAGCATGGACCTGCAGGTGACCGAGCTCAACGCCAGCACCATTCCCGAGTCCTCCCGGTACGGGAGCACGGTGCTGGAAAAACACCGCACGTTCGTGAACCGCTACGGCACGGCCACCGAACTTTCCAACCAGGTACACGCCCTTGGCAGCCGGGACCTGAGCCGCCGGCCCAACCTCAAACTGGTCCGGAGTTACGCCGATGCCGCGGCCGAACTCGACGCCCTGGACGACGTGATCGCCGATACCAATGCCCTGCTCAACCGGGGCTCATCCTGGCCGGCCGCCTGGGACCGCCAGCTCGCGCCGTTCCGCAACGATCTCGACGGCGTGGAAGACCTGCTCAGCCAGCGCCGGGCCGAGGGAACCTCAGCGACGGCGGTGGCACTGCGGTCCTTCCGCGATGAAAGCCGGCGTAACATGGAGCGCTGGTCGACGGAACTGGCGGACGGTTCCATCACACCCGAAACGGCGCTGGACCGGTTGCGTGACGCCCGGACCCACCTCTCGGAGTTGTTGAAAAATCACGCCGACACCCTGATCCAGGCCTTTGCCCGCAATGAGAAGGAAGCCGGGCTCATGCGCGAGGAAATGGACAGCGCGCAGGCGGGAACGAAGGCAAGATACGGCCGCACGTACGAGCCGAGCATCCTCGGAACGGTGTACCCGTCCTACTACTTCTTCTCGGTCCCGAGCTTCAACACCGGCTTCAGCAGCGGCGTCAGCAGCGTCAGCAGCGCGCGCGGCGGCGGCACCACCACCGGGTACGGGTCCAGCGGCGGAAGCTTTTCCGGGTCCGGAAGTTCGTCGAGTTTCTAGGGCGCGCTAACGGACTTAGGGCCCGCTCGCGGCTTTTTCGACGGCGAAATCTCCACCGGGGAACATGATCGTCTCGTGGCCGTCGTCGAACCGGACCAGGTACGGCGGCGCACCGTCGGCACCCTTCACTTCAAGGATCAGACCGTGCCGGTCCGTGGACTCGACCGTCGTCCCCCGGATGATGATGCGGTCCCCTGCGGTTGCCTTCATGGCGATCACCTGTATCCCTATTGACGCCTGTGTGCCCGAAGATCATTATGGCTCTTATCGGCTGGGGGGCGCTATGGCCTGAGGTTGAGGAGCCGCGCCGTGAACCGTAAATGTGCAGTTGGCCAAGCAGGAAAAGCAGTCAGCACCCTTTTCCCGGTGATCGGTTTCGCGGCAGGACCGCTCCACTACCCGCTCCATCCCTCCGCCCATCCCGACGGCCCGGGCTGCCGACGACGCCGAAGCTTCAACGACCTTGACGTGCACACTCCTGCAGGGCGTGCGGGGTGCCGGCCATGATGCGGGCAATTGTGCGCTGGACGCTGCAGTTCAGGCTCCTGGTCCTGGCAGCAGCCGCGGGAATCCTGGCCTTCGGGCTCACCAGCCTGCCGAGCATGTCCGTGGACGCCTTCCCGGAATTTGCCCCGCCCCAGGTGGAGATCCAGACCGAAGCCCTGGGACTGTCGGCCGCCGAGGTTGAGCAGCTCATCACCTCACCCATGGAAGCCGACCTGCTGAACGGCGTCGCCTGGGTGGAGGCCATCAGGTCCAAATCCGTCCCTGGCCTGTCCTCGATCCAGATGGTCTTTAAGCCGGGGACCGACCTCCTCCGCGCACGCCAGCTGGTCTCGGAGCGGCTGACCCAGGCTCGCGCACTGCCCAATGTTTCGGCGGCGCCCGTGCTGATGCAACCGCTGTCCTCGACCAGCCGGGTCATGATGATCCGGCTGACCTCCAAGGACATGTCGGCCATCGACATGTCCGTCCTGGCCCGCTGGACCATGAAACCCGGGCTCCTGGCCGTGCCCGGCGTCGCCAACGTGGCGATCTGGGGCCAGCGCGACCAGCAACTCCAGGTCCTGGTGGACCCGGCGCAGCTCGAAGCCAAGGGCGTCACGCTGGATGAAATCATCAAGACGACCGGCAACTCCGTGTGGGTCTCGCCACTGAGCTACCTGGAGGCGTCCACACCCGGCACCGGCGGCTTCTTCGAGACGGGACACCAGCGGATCGGTGTCCAGCATGTCCTGCCGATCACCACGCCTGAGGACCTGGGCCAGGTCCCCGTCCAGGGTGCGCCAGGCAATCTCCTGCTCAAAGACGTGGCCACGGTGTCAACAGACCACCAGCCGCTGATCGGCGATGCCCTCCTGAGCAAGGAAGCCGAGTTGTTGCTGGTCATCGAGAAATTCCCGGAGACCAACACGATGGACGTGACCCGGGGCGTTGACGAGGCCCTGCACGCACTCCAGCCCGGCCTGCCCGGGGTCGCGATAGATACCAGCGTCTACCGGCAGGCGTCCTTTATCGACGAAGAAATCGGGACGCTCGGCGCCGCCCTGCTCGTGACACTGCTGCTCATTGTCGCCCTGTTTGGGGCCTTCTTCCGCTCCTGGCGCACCGCCTTGATCAGCCTGATCACGATCCCGGTGTCGCTGACCGCGGCGGCGCTGGTGCTCGACTGGCGCGGCACCGGGATGAACACCATGGTCATGGCCGGCCTGGTGCTGGCACTGGCGGTCATCGTCGGAGACGTCGCGGAAGACCTCAGCGGCATCGCCCGGGCACGAAGGGCCGAGGCCAAGTCCCGCCGCGAAACGGCCGACGGCGGGACTGAGTCCACGCCGGCACAGGATGGGCAGCCACGTGATTCAGTGATCCCGGGCGCCCTGCGGGCAGCCCGCACGCCAATGCTCTACTCACTGCTGATCATGGCTTTGGCCCTCGCACCCGCACTGTTCATCCCGGGTGAGAACGGCGCCCTGTTCGGACCCTTGGTGCAGAGCTACCTGATCGCCCTGGTTGTCTCGATGATCGTCGCACTCACCGTCACGGCCGCCCTCGCGTTCGTCCTTCCCGCGGGTTCCAAGGCCCCGGAGAGGCGGTCCCTCAGGCGGCTTGAAGGCGCCTACGGCGGCTACGTGAAGCGACTGGCAGGGAAAACCCGGTGGGTGTTCGCCGCCGCCG
>NZ_KI914915.1:41215-42769 GCF_000520575.1 Arthrobacter sp. I3 | reverse complement strand
TGGCAGGGAAAACCCGGTGGGTGTTCGCCGCCGCCGCCGTTGTGGCGCTGGCCGGACTGGCACTCGCGCCACAGCTGGCCGGAACCCATCCCGTGGTGCCCGTCCTGGCGGACAAGACCCTGGTGGTGCACTGGAGCGCGATCGCCGGAACCTCGGACCAGGAAATGAGCCGGATCACCGAGGCGGCAGCCGACGAACTGCGCACGCTGCCGGGCGTGGCCAACGTTGGCGGACACATCGGGCGCGCAATCACCTCCGATCAGGTCGGCGACGTCAGCTCCGGCGAGCTGTGGGTGACCGTGGCCCCCGAGGCGGCCTACGCCGACACGGCCGCCGCCGTCGACCGCGTGATCGCCGGTTATGCGGGCCTGACCAGCAAAGTCTCCACCTATCCGCAGGAACGCATCGACCAGATCCGGGAAGAAGCCGACAGCGGCTTTGCCGTCCGGGTCTTCGGACTCGACCCCGCGATCCTGCGGCAGAAGGCGGCGGAGGTCAAAACAATCCTGGAGCACACGGCCGGGGTGGCTAATCCCCACGTCGACCTGCCCGCCGAACAGCCCATCGCCGAAGTCAAGGTGAACCTCGCCGCGGCCCAAAAGGCCGGCGTCGTCCCCGGCGACGTCCGGCGCGCGGCAGCCGCCCTCCTGCAGGGCATTGAAGTCGGCAACCTGTACGAAGAGCAGAAAGTCTTCTCCGTCATCGTCAAGGGCGCCGCGGCCACCCGCAGCAGCCTGGACAGCGTCCGCAACCTGATCATCGACACCCCCAACGGCGGGCCAGGGAAAACCCGGTGGGTGTTCGCCGCCGCCGCCGTTGTGGCGCTGGCCGGACTGGCACTCGCGCCACAGCTGGCCGGAACCCATCCCGTGGTGCCCGTCCTGGCGGACAAGACCCTGGTGGTGCACTGGAGCGCGATCGCCGGAACCTCGGACCAGGAAATGAGCCGGATCACCGAGGCGGCAGCCGACGAACTGCGCACGCTGCCGGGCGTGGCCAACGTTGGCGGACACATCGGGCGCGCAATCACCTCCGATCAGGTCGGCGACGTCAGCTCCGGCGAGCTGTGGGTGACCGTGGCCCCCGAGGCGGCCTACGCCGACACGGCCGCCGCCGTCGACCGCGTGATCGCCGGTTATGCGGGCCTGACCAGCAAAGTCTCCACCTATCCGCAGGAACGCATCGACCAGATCCGGGAAGAAGCCGACAGCGGCTTTGCCGTCCGGGTCTTCGGACTCGACCCCGCGATCCTGCGGCAGAAGGCGGCGGAGGTCAAAACAATCCTGGAGCACACGGCCGGGGTGGCTAATCCCCACGTCGACCTGCCCGCCGAACAGCCCATCGCCGAAGTCAAGGTGAACCTCGCCGCGGCCCAAAAGGCCGGCGTCGTCCCCGGCGACGTCCGGCGCGCGGCAGCCGCCCTCCTGCAGGGCATTGAAGTCGGCAACCTGTACGAAGAGCAGAAAGTCTTCTCCGTCATCGTCAAGGGCGCCGCGGCCACCCGCAGCAGCCTGGACAGCGTCCGCAACCTGATCATCGACACCCCCAACGGCG
>NZ_KI914915.1:25496-41115 GCF_000520575.1 Arthrobacter sp. I3 | reverse complement strand
CTCGGCGACGTCGCGCAGGTGACCATGGTCGGGAACGAATCCGTGATCCTGCACGATGACACCTCGCGCCGCATTGACGTGAAGGCTGACATCCAGGGTCGCCCGCTGGGCGACATCCAGCGTGACATCAACGCGTCCCTGCAGCAGATGCAGTTCCCGATGTCCTACCACGCCGAGATCCTCACCCAGTACGCCCAGCAGCAAAGCAATTACCAGTGGCTCTGGCTGCTCGCGGCAGTCGCCGCAGCCGGCATCCTGGTGCTGCTGCAAACGGCGACGGGGAGTTGGCGGCTCGCCGCCCCGCTCTTCCTGGGCCTGATCCTGGCACTGTCCGGCGGCGTGCTGGCCGCCCAGGCCACCGGGGGCGTCAACGCCCTGGTCGCCCTGGTCGCCTTCGCCGCAGTCCTGGGTATCGCCGTCCGCGGCGCCCTCCTGCTGGCAAGCCACGTACGGGACCTGCGGGCAACCGATGCTGAAGCGCCCTGGCCCGCGCTGGTGGTCCGCGGAAGCAGGGAGAGGCTGGGACCCGTCCTGATGTCCACCGTGATCACGGCCCTGGTGCTGTTGCCCCTGGTCCTGCTGGGCGGCGTCGTCGGAGCGGAAATCATCCTGCCGCTGGCCGTGATCATCTGGGGCGGCCTGCTGACGACTTCCTTCTTCACCCTGTTTGTCGTGCCCGCTGTGCTGCTTCGGTTCGAGCCGCAGCAGGCACCCGGCGCGCCGGCCGACCAGGGCACCGCTGCACCAACTGAAAGCCGGGGTGCGTCATGAACTCCACACCTTCGCCGCGGGGCAACAAGGTCGCGGTTTTCATCACTGCATTGATCGTGACGGCGTTCACGGCGCTCTCCGCTACAGGTTGCGCCCAGGCACCGGAGGCCGCACCGTCCGAAGGCGAACCGGCGGCGATCGCTGAAGTCCCGGGCACGGACCTTCACCGGCTCACCCTCACCGACCACGCCGTCGAACGGGTTGGGATCGCGACAGCGGTGATTGCAGTGGATCCCAAGACCGGGAAGCTCACTGCCCCCTACGGGGCCATCCTGTACGACAGCTCGGGCAAGGCGTGGGTCTACACCAACCCTGAGCCCCGGGTCTATGTCCGCCAAGCGATCACGGTCCAGCGCATCAACGGCGACGTTGCCGTCCTGACGGACGGGCCGCCGGCAGGGACCGTCGTCGTCACGACAGGTGCCGAGGAACTTCTCGGGACCGAATTCGATACGGCCGAGTGACATGCGCTGGCTCATCGGGATCAGCCTCCGTTTCAAGACGGTTGTTGTCGCCCTCGCGTGCGCCGTGATGCTGCTCGGTTCCCTGCAGTTGGGCGCCGCATCCGTGGATGTCTTCCCGGAATTCGCCCCGCCGCGCGTCGAAATCCAGACCGCATGCCTCGGGTTGACCGCCCAGGAAGTCGAAGAGCTCGTCAGTGTGCCGATCGAGGCCGCCGTGAGCGGCATGCCGGGCCTGGACGAGATACGGTCCAAGTCCGTGCCCCAGCTGTCCTCGATCGTGCTGCTCTTCCATCAGGGCACTGACCTGCTCAACGCCCGTCAGCTCGTCTCGGAACGGATGGCGTCGGTGACCGCGGCGCTGCCGACGTGGGCGGCCCCGCCGGTGATGCTGCAGCCGCTGTCCGCGACCAGCCGCGTGATGAAAATCGGGATGACGTCGTCGGAACATTCGCTCATCGAAATGTCCATGCTGTCCTACTGGACCATCCGGGCCCGTCTGCTGCGGGTCCCCGGGGTGGCCAACGTGGCGATCTGGGGCGAGCGGCTCCAGATGCTGCAGGTCCAGGTGGAGCCTGACAAGCTCAAGGCCCAGAACGTCTCCCTCAACCAGGTCATGGAAGTCACCGCCGGCGCCCTCGACGCCGGGCTGCTGAAGTACTCGCCGGGACGCTTCATCGGCACCGGCGGCTTCATTGACAGTCCGACCCAGAGGATGGGCGTCCGCCACGTCCAGCCGATCCAGACGCCCGCGGATCTGGCCCAGGTGACGATCCGGGAAAAGGACGGCGTGGCGCTGCACCTGGGCGACGTTGCCCAGGTTGTCGAGGACCATCAGCCGCTGATTGGTGACGCCGTGATCAACAACGGCCACGGACTCATGCTGATCGTCGAGAAGCTGCCTTGGGGCAACACACTGGACGTGACCAAAGGCGTGGAGGAGGCCCTCCACGAGCTGCAGCCGGGTCTGAGCGGTATCAACTTCGACACCACGATCTTCCGGCCCGCCAGCTTCGTCGAGGAGGCGATCTCCAACCTCAGCATCGCGCTGCTGCTGGGCTGCCTGCTGGTGGTCATGATCCTCGTCGCGTTCCTCTTCCAATGGCGCACGGCCCTGATCAGCATCATCGCCATTCCGTTGTCCCTGCTTACAGCCGCACTCGTGCTCTACTTCACGTCCAGCTCCATCAACACAATGGTCCTTGCGGGGCTGGTCATTGCGGTGGGCGTCGTGGTCGATGACGCGATCATCGACGTCGAGAACATCATGCGCCGCCTGCGGCAGCGACGCGCCCGGGGCAGTGACGAATCTGCGGCATCGGTGGTCTTGAAAGCCTCTCTGGAGATGCGCAGCCCGATCGTTTACGCGACCCTGATCATTGTGGTCGCCGCCGTACCGATCTTCTTCCTGGACGGTCTGACCGGCGTCTTCTTCCGGCCGCTGGCCGTCTCCTACACCCTGGCTGTCCTGGCCTCGATGTTCGTGGCGCTGACAGTGACGCCGGCTCTTGCCCTGATTCTGCTGGGCAACGCCAAACTCGAAGAACGCGATGCGCCGCTGGTCCGGGTGCTCAAACGCGGCTACCACGCCGCCCTGTCCAAGGCCATGAACCGGCCCCGGTTCGGCTACGCGGGCTTTGGCGTGCTGGCGGTGGTGGGTTTGGTCCTCGCTCCCCTGATGGGTTCTTCCCTGTTCCCCACATTCAAGGAACGGGACTTCCTGATGCACTGGATCTCCGAACCGGGTACGTCTGCCGCCGAAGAATTCAGGATTTCCCAGCGCGGCTGTGAGGAATTCCTCAAGGTCCCCGGCGTCCTGAACTGCGGCACGCACATCGGGCAGGCATTTGCCGCGGACGAGATCGTCGGTGTCAATGCCGGCGAACACTGGATCAGCATCGACCGCCACGCCGACTACGACGCGACCGTGGCCGCCGTGGAGGACGTGGTCAACGGCTACCCGGGGCTGCACCGTGACGTCCAGACTTATCTGAAGGAGCGGATTGAAGAGGTCATCACCGGCGCCAGCGAACCCATCCTGGTCCGGGTCTACGGAGACGACCTCAATGTGCTCCGGGAACAGGCGCAACGGGTCAAGACCATCATGGACTCGATCGAGGGCACCGAGGACCCGCATGTGTCCCTCGAGGTGGAAGTCCCCCAGATTGCCGTGACGGTTAACCTGGCCGCGGCGCAGAAGTACGGCCTCAAACCGGGCGATGTCCGGCGCGCGGCCGCGACACTCGTGGCAGGCGAGGAGGTCGGCGACGTCTTCCGGGACGGCCGGGCCTACGACGTCCAGGTCTGGAGCACCCCGGCCACCCGCTCCTCCGTCACCAGCATCGAGGATCTGCCCATCGATACGCCCAGCGGAGCGCGGGTTCGCCTCGCCGATGTCGCGGACGTGAGCCTGCAGGCGACGCCGAACCAGATCGACCGCACCAACGGATCCCGCCGCGTCGAGGTGGGATCCTTCCTGGCCAACGGAGCGGACATGGGAACTGTGGTCGGTGAGTTGAAATCACGGCTGGAGAGCCTGGAGCTCCCCACCGGCTACAGCGTGCAGCTGCTCGGCGAATACACCGAACGCGAGGCGGCAACGAACCGCCTGATGATCTACTCCGCGGCGGCACTTGTCCTGATCCTCCTGCTGCTGCAGGCGTCCTTCCGCAGCTGGCGGCTGGCCGTCCTGTCGCTGCTGACGCTGCCGGTTGCCCTGGTGGGCGGGGTCATAGCCGCCTACATGACCGGCGGCGTCCTGTCCCTCGGGTCCCTCGTTGGCTTCCTCACGGTGATGGGGATCGCCGCGCGCAACGGCATCCTGCTGATCAACCACTGCCAGCATCTGGAAACCTTTGAAGGCCAAACTTTCGGCCGCGACCTCGTGATGCGCGGGGCGGCGGAGCGGCTCTCGCCCATCCTCATGACCACCCTGGCCACCGGGCTTGCCCTGGTACCCCTGGTTGTCATGGGCAACATCCCGGGCCATGAAATTGAACACCCCATGGCCGTGGTTATCCTGGGCGGCCTGGTCACCTCCACCTTGCTCAATCTGTTCATCGTGCCCTCGCTCTATCTCCGGTTCGCCAAGTCCAGGAAGACCAGGGAGAAGGAACGCGCTGCCGCCGGGCCGGTGTCCGTCTAACAGCGGCTGGCGTCAGAACCTCAACCATCAGAACAGGGCGGCGGTCACGGTCCGGGTGAGCTGTTGAATGATCTGGGTGCGGGGGCCCATATCGGAGTAATTCCTGCCGCGGGTGTACACGACGAACACGAAGGCCCGGCCGTCCTTGTCCAGGACGGCCGCGTCATGCAGGTTTCCGAACAGCAGTCCGTACTTGTGGTGAACCCCTACCCCGGGCGGAACCGCCGGCGGGATCAGTGTCTCAAAGTTGGTGTTCTGCATATAGGACAGGAGCTGGGCGGTGTTGCGGGCATTGAGCAGCTGTCCCGTGTAGAGCAGCTGGAGGGTCCTGGCCATTTCTGCGGGCGTCAGCAGGTTGACCGTGCGGTCATAGGTGATCCCGATCGAGCCGGCGTAATCCGTGATGCCCCGCGCGCCGACCGCCCGCAGGATCAGCGCCCACGAGTCGTTGTTGCTCTGCTGGACCATCCGGCGGATCTGGGTGCCGGCCGTCGAGTTGCCCATGGGGGCGGTCAGCGAGGCGCGGCCGGTCTCAACGAGGTGGTAATACGCCGACGCGGCCAGAATCTTTGCCGTGCTGGCGGCCACAAACTTGTCCTGGACCCCATAGCCGTGGACCACGCCGTCAGAGACATCGATCAAGGACACCCCCAGGGCATAGGCACTGTTGGCCGCGATGATCCCGTTGATCTGGCTGTCCAGTTCCGGGTCAATGGCCGGGACCGCGACGGCAGGCACAGCGGGGATCTCAGCGGGCTTCCCGGCGGCCGCCGAGACGGCGCCGGCCGCGGGCGAAGCAGTAGTCGGCGAAGCAGTTGCGGGCAGGTCAGATGCCGGCGGAACGGTCCGGCCGGCATCCGTAACCGGCGCCGTTGGCGTCGCTGCAGCGGCCGGCGGGTCAACGGGTAGCGCCGCCTGGACGCCTGCATAGACGCCGGCAGCCACAAGGGCCAGTGCGACGGCGGCCGCCGTCAGATACTGTCGCCGGGTCCTCCCCGCACGCCCGGCGAGGGACCGCGGACCGGGCCGGGAACCGTCGTTGGCCCGGTGCCCGCCGGAGCGGTAGTGGCGCGGCGCCGGTTCAGGCTTCGGGACCGGCCCGGTGCTGTTGTTCGAATCGTTCGCAGGCATCATGCTTCCCCGAAGGTGACTGACCGCGGTGGGGCCATAGACTTCCAGCATTCTTCCCCCTGGCGGCTTCCCGCGCAAGGGTACGGCTCCGGGAAAAAGTGGGTCT
Organism: Arthrobacter sp. I3; assembly: GCF_000520575.1. NCBI lineage: Bacteria > Bacillati > Actinomycetota > Actinomycetes > Micrococcales > Micrococcaceae > Arthrobacter > Arthrobacter sp. I3. Next base: position 35,501 of record NZ_KI914915.1, on the reverse strand, counting down.
GCCATCCGAAGCAGCGGCGTACGCTGGTGAAAACGTAAGGAGCGGCGATGCGCAAAATCATCCTGGCCATGCAGGTGTCCCTCGACGGATTCTTCGAGGGCCCGGACCGCGACATCAGCTGGCACATGGTCGACGACGAACTGCACCGCCATTTCAACCAACAGCTCAGCACTATGGGTGCCTTCCTTGACGGCCGCGTCACCTACGAGCTGATGGAAGAGTTCTGGCCCACCGCGGACCAGGACCCGGCCGCCGGCTCAGTGATGGCCGAGTTCGCCCGGATCTGGCGGGACATGCCCAAGATCGTCTACTCCCGGACGCTGACATCTGCCGCCTGGAACACCACCGTGGTCCGGGAGGTGGTGCCGGAAGAAGTGCTGGCCCTGAAAGAGCAGCCGGGCGGGGACCTGGCCCTGGGCGGGGCAGAACTGGCCGACACCTTCCGGCGGCTCGGGCTGATCGACGAATACTGGCTGTATGTCCATCCGGTCCTGATCGGACGGGGCCGCCCCCTGTTCAAGGCTGCGGACAGCATAGCCCAGCTCCGGCTGCTGGAGACGCGCGCCTTCGGCAACGGGGTGGCGCTGTTGCGCTACGCCGCGTAGCTGGCACGGATCATCCAGACGTCGCCCCTCGGCCGGCGCCGCGTCACTTTCTTAAGCGTTTCTTAACGGGCTGGCGGAAGACTGGGAGTCGTCGCCTGTCCGGGCGCCCTTGTCCCGAGCCGGAGGATCCCATGACTGGACCTGCCCCTGTTAAGAGCGATGCGCCGCTGGGCGGTGCTGGAGCACTCAGCCGAAGTGGAGCACCAAGCCGTCCCGACGCCGTGCGCCCCGCCGCGGGTCCCCGGCTGTGGGCCCTCCCCCAGGTCCGCCACTGGTTAGTGCTGGGCGTCCTGCTGTCGGCCGCCGTCGTGGCATTGGGCCTGGCGGCGCAGCTGACACCCGGCTTCAATGCCGCCGAGCTCGGGGTCGATCAGGACCTGAGCCAGCACCACGCCGCCGCCCTGACCGCCGTCGCGATGGCGCTGAATGTCGTGTTTGGCCCGGTGGCGGGCCTCGCGCTGATCGGCGCCGCGGCGCTGTACATCTGGCTGTTCCGCGGCGGCCTGGCCAAGGCGGTTGCCTTCGGCCTCGTGGCATCATCCGGCTGGGTGGCAAGTGAATTCTTCAAGCTCCTCGTGGCCCGCCAGCGGCCCAGCCCTGCCCTGCTGTTCGATCCCCTGGCTCCGGAAACGGGTTCCAACAGCTTCCCGAGCGGCCACGTGTCCTTTGCGGTGGCATTGGGATTCGCAGTGTACTTCCTGGCCCGTGGAACCCGCTGGGCCAAGGTCACGGCCGTCGCGGCGGCGGTGATGGCCCTCGTCGTAGCCTGGTCACGGCTGTACATCGGCGTCCACTACCCCACGGATGTCGCGGCGTCGTTCCTGGCCTCGTGCGCAGCCGTGGTCCTGCTGGCGGGACTGTGGAACCTTCTCGCGCCGCGGATAGCGGAGCGGATCCGGGCCCGTTCGGGCAGCCGGCCGCTGGGCGCTGAGGAGAAATGAGAATGCCCGTCCTGGACGTTTTTGCCGCCCTTCCGGCCGTCCACGCCGCCGGAACATTGTCCCTGCTGGACCCGGCAAGCCTGCTCGCCGGGTTGGGCCCGGCCGCGCTGGGTGTGATCGCGGTGATGGTCTTCATCGAATCGGGCGTGCTCTTTCCCTTCCTGCCCGGCGACTCCCTGTTGTTCACCGCAGGACTTCTGCACCAGCAGCTGCAACTGACGTTGCCTGTGCTGATCGGCGTCGTCACCGCGGCCGCGGTCGCCGGGGACCAGGTCGGCTACATGCTCGGACGGAAATTTGGCCGGCGATGGTTCAAGGACGACGCCCGGATCCTGAAGACAGCGCACCTGACCACCACGGAGGACTTCTTCCGCCGCCACGGCGGGGCCGCCGTCGTGCTGGCCCGCTTCGTCCCCATGGTCCGGACGTTTGCTCCGCTGACCGCCGGGACCGCGCGCTATGACTACAAATCCTTCACCCTGTGGAATATCACCGGCGCCGTCGCGTGGGCGGCCTCCGTGACGATGCTTGGCACCTGGCTGGGGCATTTTGACATCATCGCCAGGAACATCGACGCCATCGTCGTGGCCATGGTGCTCGTCTCCGTCGTGCCGGGGGTGGTGCAGCTCCTCAAACGCCGCCGGAACTCCCGCCGCGCCGCCGCAGCCGCAGACAAAGCCGCCGGCGACACGGCAGAAGAACCCGGGGCCGGACTGCGGACTGAGGAAATGGCCGCGGAAGAATAGCTGACATGACCTCCGCTGACCTTCCGTCCCTGCTGCTCGTCGAGGACGACGCCGTCCTGGGACCGCTCATCGCCGAGCTACTGGGCCCGGACTACCGGGTCCAGTTGGTCACCAACGGCCGCGACGGCCTCCACCAGGGGCTGACCGGGAGCTGGGACGTCATGGTGGTGGACCGCGGGCTGCCCGCCATGGACGGCACCGCCCTTATTACGGCTTTGCGGTCGAAAGGCATTGCCACGCCCATCCTGATCCTGACCGCGCTGGGCGATGCCGACGAAAAAGTCAGGGGCCTGGACGCCGGCGCCAACGATTACGTGACCAAGCCGTTCGACGCCGGCGAACTGGCAGCACGCCTGCGCGCACTGACGCGGACTTTCACTCCCCCGGCCCCGGCACCGGTGGCGATCGGGGACTGGGAACTGGATCCAACGCAGCGCTCCGTCCGTTCCGTCTACGGGCAAACGGTGTCACTGACCGCAAAGGAAGGCCAGCTGCTGGCAGCCCTGGCCGCGGAACCGGACCGCGTCTTCACCCGGGATGAGCTCCTCGCGGCGTGCTTCCACGCCTCGGAACAGCCCGGCGTGATCGATACCTATGTTCATCACTTGCGCCGGAAGATCTCCAAAGCCGTGATCCGCACGGTGCACGGCCTCGGATACCAGATCGGCGAAGCCCATGAATGACGGCCGGCCGGCCGGCGGAAACCCGGACCACTCCATCCTGCGCAAGGCTTCCCTCAAGGTCGCGGTGCGGATCAGTGCTGCGTGCGCAGTCATGGTTCTCGGGCTGCTCGCCGCCACGGCGCTGTACCTCACGAACCAACTGGCCCATCCTGAAGTGCCGGGCTCGGCGGCGGCCGGGACGGCCTACACCTACCTGGATTCCAAGGATGTCCTCGAAGCCATGATCATCGCCGGGGTGGCGGGAATCCTGCTGGCCGGCATCGTCGGGTGGCTCAGCGCGCGCAGCGCGATTCGTCCCCTCAGTGATGCCCTGGCAAGGGAGCGGCGTTTCGTCCAGGACGCCAGCCACGAATTGCGCACCCCATTGACCATCCTGGACACCAGGATCCAGCTGGCCCAGCGCAACACTGTGCCCGGCTCCAGGCAAAGCCACGACCTGGCCCGGATCCGGGAGGACGCCGCGACGCTGACAGGGATTGTCAACGAACTGCTCCTCGCGGCAACCGCGGAGGCCCCGGACCGCTCCGCGCCCCCTGCCGACCTCGCCGACGCTGCCGCCAGCGTCGCCGGCAGCCTCCAGCAGGTGGCAGAGCAGCGGCAGGTGCGCCTGGAATTCTCTGCCGCTGCCCGGCCGCTGGCCCGGATCGAGAAGAATGCGCTGCGGCGTGCCGTGCTGGCCCTGGCGGACAACGCGCTGGCCCACACGCCTCCGGGCGGCCGCGTGTCCATCACGACCTCAATCGAGCAGAAGCGCGCCGTGATCACGGTGGCGGACTCCGGGACCGGAATCACCGGCGTCGATCAGGCCCGGATCTTTGACCGGTTCGTGCGGACGGCCGGCACCGGCACCTCACAGGGACAGCGGAGCTTTGGCATCGGCCTGGCCCTGGTCCGTGAGATTGCCGTCGCGGCCGGGGGCACCGTCGAGGTGGCCGCGACGGGCGGCGAGGGAACCGTCATGAAATTGAGGCTTCCGCTCATGGGCAGCGGGAATCCCTGAGGACCCTGCGCCGGGGAAAGCTATGCCATCGGGATCCCGGACCCCCGAATGCGGAGACAGGAAAGACCGGCGGTCGAGTTGCCCCCAAGGGAACTCGAGCGCCGGTCTTTCCGGACTGTCTGGCCCCGGGTCGGGGCCGTGCGGCTTAGGCGCGGACGAACGTCACGCCGCCGGTCGCGGTGAGCCAGGACAGCGGGTGGACCATGGTCTGGTTCTTGCCGTTCATGCCGCCACTGACCACCTGGCCGTTGCCGGCGTAGATGCCGACGTGGCCGGACTGGACCACCATGTCACCGGGCTGCGGCGTCGCTACAACGGTTCCAAGGCCAAGGAACGCGCGGGGACCGATGTCGCCAACGGGCTTACCCGCGGCGCCAAGGGCCTTTTCCACCATGGCAGTGCAGTCCTGGGTGATGCCCACCTGGCTGTAGGCGGCCGAGAGCATGATGGCGTTGCGTCCGCCCGCGGGCGCCGCGGCCGGCGCTGCTGCCGGAGCTGCTGCCGGAGCGGCCTGCACCTGGATGACCGGCTTGGCCGGAGCCTTGGGCGCCGCCGCCGGGGCTGCAGCGGGAGCCGGAGCCGGCGCGACGGGCTGTTCGATGACCGGCGCGGCAATAGAATCCACTGCGGGGCGCTCGAAGCTAATCTTGACGCTTGAATCGGCACTGACCGGGGCACTGACCTGTCCGGTGACGTCGACGTTCGACGCCGGAGCAGAGTCACGCTGCACGGGGGCGGTGGCGGCGTTGGCGGCCATTCCGCTGGTCAGGACCAGGCCGGATGCGGCGGCGAGGACGGCGGCATGGCGCGCAAAAGTATTGACTGAAGTCATGAAAAATGTAGCCTCTCCCAATGCCTGCGAGGTGAGCTGTCGGATTCGGATGGGAGGCACCCGGCCGCACTCCCGGGCCCGTCGTTTGCGGGCACTGTGCGGCTTCACCCCAAGACCTGCATATCAGCAGGTCAAAAGTGGTTTCCCCGTCTCTGCCGGACGTTGATGCGAGTTACCCCCGGGCCGCGGCAGAGTTAGGCAATCGGCTGGGGAGCGCCCGTATCGGAGACAACAGGCACTCATCAACCGTAGCGCGAACCGCACCCGAAAGTCACATTCAGGTAACGGAGCCATGATGCCGGGCCGCAATTTGCCCATAGGGCGGCGTCGTTTCCGAACATAGGATGATGCCATCAGCACCACCGGAAGCGGAGGCCCGAAAATGAACAGCCATTGTGTCGCCATCTGCCAGTTGAGCACTCAGCCCCAAGAGGATTTCGACGTCAACACCGAGCTGCTGATCCTCGACGGCGGGGACGTCCACGTGAGCACCTGGGACGCGGAACCGCGTGACGGGGGTTTCGACGAGCACATCCTCAATGACCGGGTGGACGCGCTCGGGTACATGGTTGTCAACGACTGGGCCTTCCTGGACGGCAAGGCCTACGCGGTGGTGGAACGGCGGTCAGGCCCGGCGCCGGCCGGCCGCCGAGAACCGTGACCTTCCTGTCCCTGGCGCTGATCGCCGTCATCGCCCTGGCCGGCCCCCTGCTGGCCCTGCCGGCGCGCTGGCACTTGCCTGTCATGCTGGGTGAGCTGCTGGCCGGCATCGCGATCGGGCGCTCAGGCCTGGCCCTGGTGGACCCCGCGGACCCGACGTTCACCCTGCTGGCCAATATCGGGTTTGCGCTGATGATGTTCGTGGCAGGCACCCACGTTCCCGTGCGGGATCCGCACATCCGTGGCGCCCTCGGCAAAGGCTCCCGCCGGGCGATGGTGGCCGCAGCGGCAGCGGTGGTGGTCGGAACCGGCATCGGTCTGCTGTTCGGGACTGGACATGCTCCCCTCTACGTCGTGCTGCTGGCGTCCTCGTCGGCCGCCCTGGTGCTTCCAATCGTCGATTCCCTGCGCCTCGGCGGGCCAGATGTCGTCGCTATGACAGCGCAGGTGGCAATTGCCGACACAGCCTGCATTGTGGCGTTGCCGCTCCTGGTGGATCCGCCCCACGCAGTCCAGGCGGCGCTGGGTGTCCTCGTGGTGACCGGGTGCGCGGTAGTGCTCTTTGTCGGCTTGCGCTGGCTGGAGCGCCAGGGAATCCGTCGGCGCGTGCACCGGCTCTCGGAAAGCCGCAAGTTTGCCCTGGAGCTACGGATCCAGTTGGCCGTGCTCTTCACCCTGGCCGGTGTCGCGACGTGGAGCAATGTGTCTGTGATGATGGCAGGCTTTTCTTTCGGCCTGGTGATGGCTGCGGTCGGCGAACCGCGGCGGCTGGCCCGGCAACTGTTCGCGCTCAGCGACGGCTTCCTGGGTCCGCTCTTCTTCGTGTGGCTGGGTGCATCGCTGACGTTAAAGGACCTGGCCGGGCACCCGGACATGATGGCCCTCGGCCTGTTGCTGGGGGCCGGGGCCCTGCTGGCGCACGCCGACCTGGCTTTCCTGGGACTCCCGCTGTCGCTGGGGGTGTTGTCGGCGGCCCAGCTTGGCGTACCGGTGGCTGCGGCGAGCATCGGCACGCAGCTTCAGGTCCTGCTCCCAGGCGAGGCCGCGGCCCTGCTGGTGGGAGCGCTTGTCACCATAGCCGCGAGCGCCGTCGCCGGGTCACGGGCGGCGAGGACTTTCGCGGTCCCGGCAAATGCCGGCGGCAAGTCCGGAAATTCCGGCAGCGCCGTCGGGCAGGGCGATCCGGGGGGTCCGACGGCCTGACAGTCCGAATGTCTACATGCCTGGACCAAAGCCGGGCCGGCGGCGAAGGTTCGGAGGGTTATTCTCCAACCGATGTGAATTGCAGCTCCGGCCTCCGCTTTGCCATCTCTGCCAGGACCCGGGAGACGGCATCCCGGACCGCTGTGCCGTCGGCGTCGAACGTCCCGCCCGGCTCGCCGAGCACCGCGTTGGCGTGCCGGACGAACCTGTCCCAGTCCCCCGCGCCCGCGCGCAGCGCCAGCAACGGCGAGAGAAGCGCGGCCCGGCGCAGCCAGGCATCGGGCTCGCGCACCCACCGGTCCAGCACGCTGTCGGCCCGCACCCTGACCAGAACATCGAGTCCGTCCACCAGGGGTCCGACGACGTCGACGGCGAGCGGATCCACAAGGTCCCGCACCCGCGCCTGCCGGATGAAGCCCTCCAGCCGGGTGAGGTCGGAGTTGGTCAGCAGCGTCACGTTGGCTTGCAGCAGGACCACGGCGGCCAGCCGGCGCTCGAAAACCGGCACGGGCCCCCGGCCGGAGCCTCCGGGCCCGGCGCCCCACAGTTCGGAACTCAGCGCAGTGACCTCATCGCGGGACAGCCCGGGATAGCGGCGGCCGGCATCCCGGACCGTGCCGCGCACGGCGCCCACGGAAGTGCCGTAGAACCGGAGGCCGCTGCCCGCCGGCTCCGTTTCCAGCCGCGCCTGAAGCTGCTCAGCGCGGCGCCAGGAAGCTTCTCGCTGCAGCGAGAGGTCGATGAATTCGCCGGCATCACTCACCCGTTCATTCTTTCCCCTCGCGGCTCGCGGCGGAAACGCGGTGCCAAGCCGTCCTGGTGGGCAGTGGGCCCGGACCATCTGCCTAGACTGAACTGGCAAGCCTCCGATCGAAAGCGGTTTACGCAACCATGCACACCAAGCTGACACTCGCCATCGCACTTTCCGCCATGACGCTGGGGGTGGCAGGGTGCGCCGCCCCTGCGCCATCTACCGCACCGTCTCCTGAGTCACCTGCGGCATCCGCGGCGCCGTCCCCTGATTTTGCTTTAGACATCACGGGGGCGCCCGGCCGGATCTCCCAGGCCGGCCTCACGGTACTGACGGCGGAGGGCAACGTGGACCACTATCACGCACATCTGGACGTGCTGAAGGACGGCAAGCCCATCGCGGTGCCGGCAAATATCGGCATCACCGCCGGAGCTGACCACAGGGCCAACGGCATCTCAGCACTGCACACCCACGACACCACTGGCGTGGTCCACATCGAGTCCCCCACCGCCGGGCAGGTGTTCACCCTCGGGCAGCTCCTGACGGAGTGGGGCGTCCTCGGTGGCACCGGCGCCCCCGGCACCGGTGGGGGTTCGCTGGATGGCTGGACCGTTTACGTGAACGGCCGGAAGTTCGACGCCGGGATCCGGGACCTCCCGTTCAAGGCCCACGACGAGATCGTCCTGTCCTACGGCACCGCGCCGGCGACGATCCACGCCTCCTACGATTTCCCGCCCGGAGAGTGAGGTGACCGGAGAGTGAGGTGGCCGGAGGCGACGGCGGGCGGCATGCCCGTACCTGCACAACTGTGCAGCAGTCTCCCCATGCGAACCCCAACTGTCACCATTGCCGTCGAAAAATGCATGCACAAACGTGCATGTTGGAGCGATCCGCGGAGCACCTTCCCTAGCGTGAATTGAGAGACGTGAGTCGGATCACAACGGGGGCTGATCCCTACCTCACTTCCATTCCCACAGACCGTCACAGATGACGCGTCCAACCGAAGAGGTAATCCGTGCCATACCCGAAAACGCCCGCAGCATTCGCAACGCTGGCAGCTGCGACCTTGGCGCTGCTTGGCGCATCCCTGATGGGTGTGCCGGCGGCCCAGGCCGACACCATTGACGTTTCGCCGCCCGGCGCGAATGACTGGTCCTGCAGGCCCTCGGCAGCCCACCCCTACCCGGTGCTCCTGGTGCCGGGAACCTTCGAAAATATGGCGAAGAACTGGGCGACGATGTCGCCGGCGCTAAAGAGCCAGGGCTACTGCGTTTTCGCGCTGAACTACGGTGCGACCAACGGCGTCGACGCCACGGGCCCGGTGGCAGACTCAGCCCGTCAGCTCGCCCCGTTTGTCGAGAAGGTACTGGCCTCGACGGGTGCCAGGAAAGTTGATCTCGTGGGCCACAGCCAGGGCGGCATGATGCCGCGCTACTACCTCGGATTCCTTGGAGGCGCGGACAAGGTGAACCACCTTGTGGGCATCGCCCCGTCCAACCACGGAACCCGCGGGCTCATCACGCCGACACCGGACGCCGTTCCGCCGGCCACCTCAGTGGGAGGCTCGAATTGCCAGGCCTGCGCCGACCAGCAGGCTGGTTCTCCGTTCCTCACCGAGCTCAACTCCATTGGCGACACGGTTCCGGGTCCGGCCTACACGGTGATCTCCACGACGCACGACGAGGTGGTGACGCCCTACCCCAGCCAGTTCCTCGCCGGCCCGGCCCAGCAGGTCACCAATATCACCATCCAGGACAAGTGCCCGGCAGACGTGATTGACCATGACCAGGCGCCCAACGACCCCGTTACCCAGCGTCTCGTGTCCGACGCTCTTGGTCAGCCGGCCGGCCGCCCGGGCAACCCGGCATATCAGCCCAGCTGCGTATAGCGCGGCACCCCGGGCGGAGGCGGCGTGCGGAACGTCACTCATCCGGGAGGTTTGCGGGCTGAGGTAACGGTCCGGTAACGTTGGCCGCTGGCCGCGAGGCCCGGCCCGAATGCAGGGCCCCGGACCGCCCCTTTGCAGGGCCCCGTTGCGCCGTTCGGCGTCTGCTCGCCCATGCCTTGCGGCAGGGGCCGGATGAAACTTCCCGCATTATCCGCCGCCCTGGCAGCGTCGGTTGTGCGTGCCAGCCACGAAAGCCCGGAGGGGTCCGTTGTTCAAGAAACCGCCGTTCAATAAATCAACGCTCAATAAATCAACGTTCAAAGATGCACGGCCGAAGGCACGCTCCACGGCACCACAGCTGAACAAAGTAGCGATTGCGCTGAGCCTGGGCGCACTGTCCCTGACCGGCTGCAGCGCCGGACCCGCGACGGGCGCCGCAGCCGTTTCACCGGCCACCGGGGCCGCGCATTCCGCTGCGGACTCCACGTCCTCGGCGGCAACCCAGGCCGCGCATCCTGCCGCGAAGGCCACGGCCCCGGTGGCCGCAGCGCCGAAGCCGGCGGTCCCCTCGGCCCCCAAGCCTGCCACCGGTACCGCCGGTGCACCTGCGGCTCCCGGAGCCGATGCGCCACCTGCACTGGCCGCCGCGCCTGTTGCTCCGGCAGCTGGCGCCCAAGCGGCAGCCGCTCCGGCGCC
>NZ_KI914915.1:17392-25396 GCF_000520575.1 Arthrobacter sp. I3 | reverse complement strand
GGCGCCCGTCGCTGCCCAGGCCGCCGTCGCCGCGACCGGCGACGGTTCCCAGGCCGCCACGGCACGGGGCTGGGGTGCGGTTGTCGCGGGTGACGAGTTCTCCAAGGCCGGCGCCCCCGACTCCACCAAGTGGAGCGTCTTCAAGGGATCCGGACATGCCGGCAACGGTGTCAGGAGCCCGCAGGCCTGGTCGGTTGCCAATGGCGTGGCCACGGTCAGCGGCGACTCGGCCGGCACCACGGGCGGCATGTCGGCCAAATTTGCCCAGCAGAAGTACGGCAAGTGGGAGACGCGCATGCGGACCAACGCCCGGGACCCGGAGTACCACCCCGTGCTGATCCTGTGGCCCAACAACAACACCTCCCCCAACTGCGCCGAGATCGACTACGCCGAGGGCAGCACCAACACCGCACAGATCAAGTTCTTCCTGCACTATGCCTGCGGCGGCTCGAACTTCCAGACCACGGCGGCCAAGACGATCGACACCACCCAGTGGCACAACTACGCAGTGGAGTGGACCCCGGCCGGCATCACCGGTTACATCGACGGCGTGAAGACCTTCTCCGACACGAACCCCGCGCACCTGCCCTCCGTGGGCATGCACCAGACACTGCAGCTGGACTGGTTCCCCGACGGGTCGGCCACCAAGCCTTCACAGATGCAGGTCGACTGGGTCCGCGTCTACAAGTAGGACCGGCAAATTGCCAGGCAGCCCCGCGCCGTACTGCGGCGCGGGGCTGCCTTGGTGTTGCCCGAGGACGCGCCGCCACAGGCGGCAGGACTCAAACCCCTTGAAGGTCCCGGGCGGCTACCGCTGAGACCAGCATCGAACCGGCCGCCGTCACGGCGTCGATCACCGGAACCCCGAGCCGGCGGCGGAGCACGTCCGCCATGCCGATGCTGCTCAGGCCCGTGCTGGCCTGGACGATCATGTCGGCGCCGGCGTCAACCAGCATGTGGGCCGCGGCGAGGGCGTCGAAAATCCCGGCAGGCATGAGGAACGCGTCGGGTGTTTCGATCCGCCCCTGCCCGTCAATGAGCAGCATGCGTTCGCCCAGTGCATCCGAGATCGGGCCCGGTACGTGTGCGCCGAGACCCAAAACCCCAATCCGGCCGCCGAAGGTCAGAGCCGCGGCCGCGGCTGCGGAGCCCGCCCCGATGACCGGGATATCCACGGCTGCCCGGGTGGCGGCCAGCCCGGGGTCGGAGGCACAGCTGATAATCAGGGCGTCAGCATCCCCCGCCATGTCCCTCGCCAGCCGGACAACCTTGGGGGCCGCAGATTCGAGCGACGCCTGGTCGTAGACGCCGGACGGCTGGTCCGGAATACAGCGGGATGTGACGGTAAATCCGAATGCTTCCTGGAGGAGTTTCCCGTGGGCGTGGCGCAGGCGTCGGTCCGACGTCGTCATCACCCGGATCAGTCCAACACGCATGGCGTACTACCTTTCGAACGGATTCGTTGATGCGAGGCTACCCGGCGAGTATTTCCGCGTCTTTTCGGGCAGATGACCAACACAAGCGCTGCAGCGGATACGCCCCGTGGCGCCGGCCGCCGTTAGCATTCCGCGGGCAGCGGCACGGCGCCTTGTGCATGAAACTTGGCGAAAACTTCGCTTCCGTGTGGGGTTGGCGGCCCGGCGCCGTTGTACGTTTGTCACGGTGGCCCGTCTTAGGACCCGGGTACAGTACCCGGGATTGGGGGAAGGCGGCAGGCCGGTTCCGGACTCAGCCGGAACGATGACCAAAGGAACAGCCATGTCGGTGGAGCCGTCGTCCACTCCAGGACGCCTCGAAGAACAGGATCCCGAGAACCTGGTATCCGGTGCGGAACATGCCGCATCGGCCGCCGGAATCCGACATCAGGCCGCCAGAATCATTGACGCCGCCCTCGACGACAGTGCCCCGGAACAAGCCCGCGCACGGGAACTGCTGCGCCAGCAGCTGGCTGCCCATCCCGGACAACCGGAACGGGCCCTGCTGGAGCACCTTGCGGCGTTGAAGGCTTTGGACGGGCACCGCGAAGGGGCGTCGGAGGCCGGCGGCCCGTTCCGGCCGGAATGTGCCTCGGGCGAGTAAGCGCAACGCTCACTTGTAAACGCGGATCCAGTCGACCTGCATCTGGCTGGGTTTGGTGGGCGTCCCGTTGGGAAACCAGTCCAGTTGCACCGTTTGGTGCATGCCTACCGTGGGCTGATGCGCCGGGTTCGTGTCCACAAACCACAAGGACCCATCGAGGTATCCGGTAATTCCGGCGGGGGTCCACTCGACTGCATAGTTGTGCCATTGCGTCGTGTCGAGCGGCCGGGCCGCCCGGGTCTGGAAGCCCGGTCCGCTGCAGGCGTGGTGCAGGTTGAACCGGATCAGAGTGGTGTTCGCAGTGCCTTCCGCATAGTCGACCTCGGCGCACGTGGGTGAAGTGTTGTTGTTCGGCCACAGGATCAGGACCGGATGGTATTGCAGATCCCGGACACTCGTTTTCATCCTGGCCTCCCAGCGGCCGTACTGCTGATTGGCAAACCTGGCGGACATTCCGCCCGTGGTGCCTGCCGCGTCGCCGCTGAGGGTCACGACGCCGCCGCCTACTGCAATCGCATTCGGACTCCGGATCCCCTTGCCCGCGTGCCCAGGGCCCGCGTAGACCTTCCATTTCGCGGGGTCAGGCGGCCCTGCATAATTAAATTCGTCCCCGGCCACCACCGGTCCCCAGCCGTGGACGACGGCGGCCTGGGTGCCGTCGGAGACGGTGGCTTGCGTCCCGGCCGTCACGGCGGCCGCACGGTCTATCGCCGGCGCCCGTTCCCTGGACACTGGTGCGGCACCACACCCGGCAAGGGCCAAGGCGCCTGCAGCGCTCAACGCCGCGGTCCTGCGGTTTGCGAACATCGTGTCTCCATCCGGTCGGGACATGTCCGGGCCATGCTTCAGACAAACTTGCCTTCACACGTACTTGCCAAACCAGGCGAGCGTGTCGTTCCATGCGGCCGTGGCCTGCTCCTGGTTGTAGCGCGGCCCGGTGTCGTTGTGGAAGGCGTGGTCCACGCCGGGATAGATCTTGAGCTCGTTCCGGACATCAGTTTTGGCCAAGGCATCCCGGAGCGCCGGCATGGCGCCGGTGATCCGCTGGTCCAGTTCGGCGTAGACGCCGAAGACGGCCGCCTTGATGGCCGGGACCTTGTCCAGGTCAGGTGCGGGTCCGTAGAACGCCGAGGTCGCCAACAGGCCCGGGATCGCCGTCGCCGACTGCCATGTGATGCCGCCACCGAAGCAGAAGCCGTTCATGGCGATCCGCCCGTGATCAACGAAGTCCTGGGCGTTCAGGTAGTCAAAGCCGGCCGTGAAGTCGGAAACGTGACGCTGCGCCCCGGCCTGGGTCAGTGCTCCCGGGACGGCGTCCGGGTCCATGCCCGCGGTACCGCCTTCCCTGCTCAGCAGGTCCAGGGCCAGTGCGGCGTACCCGGCTTTGGCGAAGCGGCGCGCCACATCCTGGATATGCGGTGTCAGCCCGCGGTTCTCGTGGCAGACCAGCACGGCCGGCCCGGCGGCCCCGTGATCGGGCCGTGCGAGATAGCCACTGATGTCGGTGCCGCCCGAAGCGAATTGCACGGTCGCCGTCGTGAGTCCGGCCGCCCCCTCCGGGACCGACAACGGGCTCTTGGCCCCCGGCACCACGCCCGCGGACGCGGTGCCGGACCCCGGCGCGGACGACGTCGGTGTCGGCATGGGATCGGTACTGCGGGGAACCTCCTCGGGCGTGCAGCCCACCAGGAGCATCGCTGCCGAGGCCGCCGCCATGCTGCCGGTGATGAACGCCACCCGGCGCGTGAACGTGTGCTGGCTCATGGCGCCGGAGCGGTAGTCGTCGAAGAATTCCTCAATCAGGTACTTCTCAAACTTGCCAAGCTGGGCCATGGCGGGCCTCCTCAGTGTGCCGATCATCCTCCTCCGAAGTCAGATGTCCGGCAAGGGTCCTACACTGAGGGCCGGCCTGGTGAGGCCCAACGCACCACGTCCGGGTTGGTCCGCGCGTTGCCTATCCGACGACCTTCTTCATTGTTGCGTTCCACGTCAGCCGCCCATGTTGGAAATCCGTTGCCCGACCGACGGATACCGTGTAGGAATCGCTTGTGGGATATCCCAGCCGGCTCGTCTCCCAGCCAAGTGACGCCCACTTAGACCGGATCGCACCGGTCACCGGGTGCGCCAGGGTAGTCGGCGTCCAGTAGATCGATGCCGAACCGGAGAAGTGGTTGTAGCGCCCCACTTTATCCGGGGTGCCCTTCTCGTCCGTGATCGGGTAACGCAGCGGGCCGGTCTCCCAGCCAAGTGCCGCCCATTTGGAGCGGATGGCACCTAAGACAAAGTGCGCCCCCGTCGTCGGCGACCAGAAGATCGAGTTTCCACTTGCACCTGAGAAGTGGCTGTAGTGCCCCACCCCGTCCGCCGACGCCGTAGTGTCGGAAGTCGGATAGCCAAGCCCGGTCTCCCAGCCCAGGGACGCCCACTTGGCGCGGACCGCACCCGTCACCGAGTGCGCCCTGGTTGTCGGAGACCAGTAAATCGATGCCCCGCCGGCACCCGAGAAGTGGTTGTACCGCCCCACCCCGTCCGGCGTCCGCTTCTCGTCGGTGATTGGATAGCCCAGCGGTCCTGTCTCCGCGCCGAGTGCTCTCCATTTGGACCGGATCGCACCAGTCACGGAGTGCGCCCCAGTGGTCAGTGAATAGTAGATAGAGGTCCCGCCCGCACCAGAGAAGTCGCTGTACCGCCCCACCTTGTCTGGCGACACCTTCTCGTCAGAGGTCGGGAAGCCGAAGGGACCTCCGGCGCCGCCTTCGGCCTTGTAACGCTTGTAGATCTCATTCAGGACTGCATGGGCCCCGGTCTTGGGTGACCAGCAGATCACTCCTCTGGTGTAGTCCTGGCATTTGCCCACGCCGACGGCGTACTCCGCGGTCAGTGACCGGCCGAGGCTCGACCCGGGGCGGCCGGCATTAATCTTCCATCCGTAGGCAGCGATGGGGTCATCGGTACCGTTCCCGGTGAGCATGACCTTCTGAGCAGCTTGGCCGTCGTCCGCCGTGATCAGGTAGTACGTTTCGGAAGTCCCGGCCTGCCCGACGGCCGTGGGTGCGAAGGTTACGGTCTGGTATGCGGTTTCACCGGCGGGAATTTTCAAGCCCTCGGAGATGGGATTCGCAGTGGAGAAGACGCCCTGCGGCGCTTTCGCCTTCGTGATGGTCAGTGGGATGTTGCCGGTGTTCTTGATCTCGAAAGCCCGCGTAACCGACGTCCCGGCGGGGACGTCACCGAAGTCCAAAGAGCGCGGCATCTCCAGGTGCGCTTGGCCTGAAACTGCGGTCGCGGCCACCTTGACGGTCACCTTCCCTCGGTCACTGGCGACTACGAGCGTATCTGTCACCGGACTCGCCGAGGTGGGACTGAACGTCATGGACACCGCCACCGACGCGAGGGGCTGGATGCTCTGCCCGATGCCCGGCAACGTGGCGGGGTCGACGCGGAGCTGTGCGTTGGCCGGCAGCGTGACACTGGTGATCTTGGCGATGGTTGTGCCCGTGTTGACGATGTTGACCGTCTGCCGGCTGACCGTTTGTGTCGGAACGTCGGTGAACTGGACTATGGCCGGAGTCGCACCCAGGCCCTCCTTCGTGCCGACGCCGTGGACGCCAAGGAGGTCGGTCTCGCCGTCGGCCGTTTTGACCGTCAGGGTGCCATCGGCCTGGCCCGGAACGGTCGGCGAGAAGGCCACGGGCACCGTCATGCTTGCGCCCTTGGCCAGATTCCGGGGCAGCGTGAGCGTGGTTCCGATCCTGAACGGGGCGCTTGCCGAAATGGAGTTCACCGTTACAGCCCGCGATGCGGTGATTGTCACGCTCCCGTTCACGGTTGTCCCTACCGCGGCGGTACCGAGGTCGGTGTTCTTTGCCCCTACCGCCGATGTTGTCGGGGCGCCGAAGCCCAGGACGTGCCCATCCCGGGTGCCCACGTAGACGCGGCCCTTATCAGTGGCCACCGAGGAGAACTTGGCCCCTATTCCCAGTGGGGCGCTAAACACTTCTTTGAGGTTCCCGGTACTGTCCGGCATTGCACGGTAGGCGCGCAGTTCGGCGCCGGCCCCGGTGCCTCCGGTGACGTAGACCACCCAGACCAGGGCGGAGGACCCGTCTTCGCCGGAGGACGTCACCACCGGCGAACCGGAGCTGAACCCGAACGTGCCCGCGGAGGTCCCGACGGCGGCGAGGCTGACCCCGCCCGTGGTGCCAGGCACGAGCTTGAAGGCGCGAAGGTACCCGTTGCTTTCGACAACGTAAACGTAGCCACCGTTGCTGGTCCCGAGAAACGCGGGTTTTCCCCACACTCCGCTGTACGGACCGGCTTTGTCCAGGACGGCGTCGGTGCCGCCGGCACCCTGCGCCATGCCCCCCAGGTTGTCCCGGTCCAGCAGGTACATGGTGCCGTCTTTGCCGATTTGGGCCAGCAGGTGCGGGTGTGCAGCTGTGCCATAGCCGTCCGGGATCGCGACGGGAGCGCCGGAGCCCAGATCGGCGTCGTTTCGGTTCAGCTTCGCGTTGTCGGCCGGGCTGAAGAAGTCGGTGGCTTTCAGGTTGCCGTCACTGCCGACCTTGAGCCGGACCACCGCCTCCGCCAAGGTGGTGGGGGGCTGCGTTCCCGGGCCCGGCTTAGGGGAAATGCCGTTTCCCGTGGTGAGCAGGATGTTCGCGGCACCGTCGGACACCAGTCCTCCGCCGGATTGCCAGATTCCGCCCTCCGCGTTGGCGTTGCCTGATTCGGTGGCCCACATCGTCGTCTGCCGGCCGGCGGTCGATACGCCGACGACGTAGCCGACGAAGGGGGTGTAGTCGCAGTGGCTGGCAAATCCGGCATATACGACCCCGTTCAAGAGCAGCAGCCCTGGGCGCTGCATCGCCGTCATCGGGTTGAACGGCCGGGCAGGGTCATTTGTCGGGCTGCCTTGGATCGTGACGGGGAATCCGGGTTTCTCTGCGCCGGTCGCCACGTCCAGGGCGTGCATGTACCAGTGCGGGAAAAGCTTGCTTGCCCCGTCATTCGTCTTGGCCAGCAGGTAGACGCTCTTCGTGGCCGGGTCGTAGACCGGAGTGGACGTGATTCCGATGTTGGGAGTGAGGTCACCGCACCCCACCGTCGACGCCGGCCACGCCGGCCCGAGTTTGCGCGTCCACTTTGCCGCGCCTGTGGCGCTGTCCAGCCCGTAGACGGCGTTGTTTTCCGTCGCGGCAATAACGGTGGTGCCGACTACGAGCGGCTGGGCGTAGACCTGCCCGTCCACGGTTGAGGAGAACAGTTTGCCGAAATTCGATGATGCCACCGCCGACGGCGAAAGCCCGGGCTCGTCGCGGTCCCACCCGGTCCGCAGGGAATCGTGCGCGATGGTCCCCACGTCCGCGACGGCGGCCCCGCCGACGGACAGCCCGGCGAGGGCGAGCGTTGCCGACAGCAGCGATGCCCACGCGCCCCGGGACCACCCGCGGTTTCGGGGCGACGTTGCGTGGATTTTGGCCGCCCGGTGCTTCCGGAGATGCGGTGGCCCACCCCTCCGTCCACTGCGCCGACGGCCCTGAAAATGGCCGGACAACACCCAAGATTCTGTTTGATCATGCATGGCTGAGACCCGATCCTGACCAATACATTGACTTTATTAACCCAGTACTTTGGAGCCTAGAAGCGGGGGGTGATGAGCGCGCGAGTGGAGGCTACTCGACTTTTCGGCGGCGATTCCCGTTTTCTTCCGAGTGCTACTTGCACCGTCCTAGGGCGCGCCCGAGTGCCTACTTGCCGGCGCGCGGAATGGCCCCAGCATTCCGGCCCGGGCCGCGGATTGCCCCGGCGTCGCGTTAGGCTCCCCCCATGTCGCCCGATCGATTCCTTGCCGAACTGGCCAACTCCCTGGACCACCTCGGCACGCTCGCCCGGCAGCCGCGGGACACGCTTGCCGGCGCCGTT
>NZ_KI914915.1:0-17292 GCF_000520575.1 Arthrobacter sp. I3 | reverse complement strand
GGCGCCGTTCCGGCGTGCCCCGCCTGGACGCTCGAGCAGCTTTTCGGGCATCTCGGCTCAATCGAGAGGTGGGCAGCCGGGGTGGTCCGGACGGGCACCTTTGTCCAGGAAACTGCACCGCCGGCCGAGGGCGCCGCGGCCTGGTTTCTGGCGGGCACCGCACCCTTCCTCGAGACAATGACAGGCCTTGATCCAGAGAGCGAATGCTGGACCTTTGGCCCGCCGCCGCGCACCGCCCGGTTCTGGCTTCGGCGACAGGCCCACGAACATGCCATCCACCTGGTCGACGCCTGCCAGGCGCTTGGCCTGGAGATCCCCGCGCTGGCCGACAACTTCATGCTCGACGGTGTCGACGAGGTCCTGGCGATGTTCGCGCCGCGGCTACTGCGACTGGACCGGATGGCGCCCCCGGACAAAGCTGTGACCTTCCAGGTGCCAGGGGCCGCCAGCTGGACACTGGGACCTGGTGCCGCCGTGGCCTTGATTTCCGCCCCTGTGCCGGTGATGTATCTGGGTCTTTGGGGTCGATCCAACCTGGCAGAGAACGCCATCATTGAAGGTGACGCCGCCGCGGCCCTGCGTGTGCTTCGGGGTCCGCTCGGATGGCGCCCCCGGACAAAGCTGTGACCTTCCAGGTGCCAGGGGCCGCCAGCTGGACACTGGGACCTGGTGCCGCCGTGGCCTTGATTTCCGCCCCTGTGCCGGTGATGTATCTGGGTCTTTGGGGTCGATCCAACCTGGCAGAGAACGCCATCATTGAAGGTGACGCCGCCGCGGCCCTGCGTGTGCTTCGGGGTCCGCTCACACCGTGAGTTCCGGCATCGGGATTAGGATACGAACACGTCCCGCGAAGCCGTGGACGCTCCACGAGCCGCACGATGCTTTCGTGACCGCATGGTCGAAGGGAACCCAAACGCATGTCAGAGCACGCCACACCCGGCACCGCAGGTCTCTCCACGCCCCGGGCCAGATGGGGAATTCTCGGCACCGGGTTCATCGCCGGACTGCAAACGCCGGACCTGATCGACAACGGCTCGGTGGTCCAGGCCGTTGGCTCCAGGACCATGGCATCCGCGACCGAGTTCGCGGCCCGGTTTAAGATCCCCACGTCCCATGGAAGCTACGCGGACCTCGTGGCCGACCCGGACGTCGATGTTGTCTACGTTTCGACGCCGCACCCGTTCCATCACGAGAATGCGCTGTTGGCCCTGGACGCCGGTAAACACGTGCTGATCGAAAAGCCCTTCGCCATGAACGCCTGGCAGGCCCGGGAGATCGTGGAGCTCGCCGAGACGAAAGGGCTGATCGCCCTTGAGGCCATGTGGACCCGCTACCTTCCGCACATGGTCCGCATCCGTGAGCTGATTCGGTCCGGCGCCCTGGGCGAGGTCCGCACAGTGATCGCTGACCACAACCAGAATCTGCCCAAAGATCCGGCGCACCGCCTCAACGACCCGGCGCTGGGCGGCGGAGCGCTCCTGGACCTGGGCATCTACCCCGTCTCCTTCGCCTTCGACGTCTTCGGGGCGCCGACCGGGATCCGGGCAGCGGCCAGCATGACTGAAACCGGAGTTGACCGGCAGACCGCGATGATCTTCGAATACGGTGGCGGGCAGCAGGCCGTGCTGCACTGCGCGCTGGACACGGCAGGACCAAACCAGGCCTCGATCATCGGAACCGAAGGCCGGATCGAGATCCCGTCAGTCTGGTACACGCCGTCGGCCTTCACCAGATACGACGCCGACGGAAACGTCGTCGAGCGATTCGATGAACCCGTCACCGGCCGCGGCATGCAATACCAGGCGCAGGAAATGGAGCGGCTCATTGCGGCCGGCTCCATGGCCACCGACATCCTGCCGCCCCGGCAGAGCGTTCAGGTCATGGAGGCCATGGACGAAGTTCGGCGCCAGATCGGCCTCGCGTACGCCAGCGACGGTAAGGACCATGGGCGCGCCTAGTACCGGTGCTGCGGCGGCCCCAGTTTCCATGAGAGGCACCGCCGCCGCTCACCCTCGCCCGATCAGCCCGGCCACGCGATCGAGTTCTTCATCCAGATTGTAGAAATGTACCGCCAGCCGGATTCTGCCCTCCCGGACCGATGCCACCACGTTGGCCCGGCGGAACCGCGCCAGGACCGCCTCGGTGTCTGTCACCGGCACGGAGAAGATCGTGGAGCGGTGCTGCTCGGCGAACGGCCGGAACGCGGAGCCCTGCGCCGCCAGGGCCTCCTGAAGACGCAGGGCGAGCCGGGCGTTGCGATCGAGCAAGGCCCCGATGCCGAACCTGCGGAAGATGCCGAGCGCCGCCTGCTCGGCCAGGGCGGGAAACCACGCCAAGGAGGCGTCGAGCTTCGAGGCCGTGGGTGAGAGGTCCATGGCCGGTCCGTAGAAGCTCTCGGCCGGGTTGCGCGCGGCCTTCCAGCCGGGACCGACGGGTTGGATCCGGTCTAGCAGCCCGCTGCGGACATAGAGGTAGCCCATGCCCCTGGAGCCGAGCAGGAACTTGTGGCTCGCGGCGGCCAGGAAATCCACGCCGTCGCGCACCACATCCAGGGGCACCGCGCCCGCGGCCTGGCAGGCGTCGACGAAGAACCAGGCGCCGGAGCGGGCCGCGACCCGGCTGAGTGCGGCCAGGTCCGCCCGGTAGCCGTTGGCCGAATGGACGGCACTCACTGCGATCAGACGGGTGCCGCCGTCGGCCGCCTGGCCAAATTCCTCGGCCGTCACGCCGTCACCGCCCGGTGCCACGGCCCGGACCTCGTAACCGCGGTTGCGGAGCAGGAGCCAGGGGTAATAGTTCGAGGCGAATTCGTTCCCGGCAACCACGACGTTCTCGCCGCGCTTCGCCGGCGGCAGGTTGGCGGCCACTATCCCGGCGGCTGTGCTCACGGCCGGGACGATCGCGATCTCCCCCGCCGTCGCCCCGACGATCTCCGCGAACATGGTGCGTGCCTCCTCCCCTGCCCGCTCGGCATCCATCCAGTCGAACCTGCCGGCGGACCAGCGCTCGACGGCCAGTTCGTAGGCCTCGCGGGCGGGTGCACAGCCGACGTTCATCGAGGCGGTGTTGAGATAGATGGTCTCCTGTAGCCCCGGGAAGAGTCCGCGAATATCGGCCGTCTGCATGGCAGGGACCGCCTAGCCGTGCCCGCGCGCGGAATCCAGGCCCTTTGCGTAGGCCGCCTGCCCCACGTGCTGGAGGCAGTCGGCAATCGTGCTGACCAGCCGCACCCCGAGGGTGACGGGCGGGTCCCAGCGGGTATCGACGATCCGGTCGAAGTCGTCGTCGCCGAGGTTCTCCAGAAAATTCACGGTCTGCCGGTGGACGGCTTCGTAGTATTCGAGCAACAGTTCCGGCGGTGCCTGCACCGCGTCCACCTGGCCGCTCGTATGGCCGTAGCCCGTGTCCCGCTTGGAGAGCGGCAGGCCGAAGCGGGCGGCAAACCCTTCCGAGGTCCACACTTGGTCCAGGCCCGCGGCGGAGGCGACTTGCGCGTCCTCGACCCTGCTGAGGTGCCAGATGAGCCAGGCCATTGAATTCCCGTTGCCTCCGGGCCGTCGGAGCAGGGTGGCATCATCAACCCCGGCCAGGGCCGCGTCCACCGTCTCACGGATCCGGCCGAAGGCATCCAGCAGCAGTTCATTGGATTTCATCGAGTCCCCTCCCTGTGCATGATCGGAGTGCTGTGCATGATCGGTGAACCCCATGCTTGCATGGAGGCCGCACCGGCGGATAGGGCCGGGCATCGCCGTGTCAACGGTGCACGCGGAGACGATGCCGGGGGCAACACGGCCACGCGCAGTTCCGCAGTCCGCGAGGTCTTGGCAGCGGCGACCCCCGCGCCTACCCTTACGGATTATGAGCAACTTGTTGCCTGTAGCGCAGCCGGTTCGGGCGACGTCCAGTCGCTGGGAACGCCGGGACAAGTTCCATCTCGCCGGCATCACCGGCTTCGTACTCCTGCTCAACGTGGTCGGCTGGAGTGTGCTGACCCTGGCCGTGGCTCCGCAGAACTTCGCGCTGGGCCGCTCCGGCGTGTACGGGGTGGGCCTGGGCGTTACCGCCTTTCTGCTGGGGGTGCGGCACGCGTTCGACGCCGACCACATCGCCGTCATCGACAACACCACCCGCAAGCTGGTCGGCGAGGGAAAGGCCGCGCTGGGGGTGGGCTTCTGGTTCTCGCTGGGCCACTCCACCGTGGTGTTCGGCGCGGCGCTGCTCCTGGCCCTCGGCGCGAGGGCCATGGCCGGCACCGTGCAGGGCGGGGACTCGGCGCTGATGCAGACGCTTGGACTGGTGGGAAGCGTCGTGGCTGGAACGTTCCTGATCCTGATCGGTCTGATGAACCTCGTCTCGGTGGTCGGCATCGCCCGGGTGTTCCGCGGGATGCGGACCGGGGAACTGGACGAGGCTGAGCTTGAGCACCAGCTCAACAACCGGGGCTTCCTGGCAAGGCTCCTCGGCGGAACCATCCGGCGGATCACCAAGCCATGGCACATCTATCCCGTCGGCCTGCTGATGGGCCTGGGATTCGACACTGCCTCCCAGGTAGCCCTGCTCGTGCTCGCCGCCGGTTCCGCGGCCTTCTCCCTGCCCTGGTACGCCATCCTGGTCCTGCCGGTGCTGTTCGCCTCCGGAATGAGCATTTTCGACACCGCCGACGGCGTGTTCATGTCCAGGGCTTATGGGTGGGCGTTCCTGAAGCCGGTCCGCAAGGTCTTCTACAACCTCACAGTCACGGTGCTCTCGGTGATTGTGGCCCTGGTGGTCGGTGTCACCGTGCTGCTTGGGCTCGTGGCGGACAAGTTGGGACTCGAATCGGGGCCGGCGGCCGCCATCGGTTCGCTGGACCTCGAAAACGTCGGGTACATCATCGTCGGCCTCTTCGTCATCATCTGGCTGATCGCGCTCGCCGTCTGGAAATTTGGCCGGATCGAGCAGCGCTGGAGCCACGCCGGCACCAGCTGAGCCGATGCTGGCACAACGTAGGTCAGCAGCTGGGCGAGTCGAACTCGTAGGCCCCCGAATCGGCAGCGGCCGTCCCGTTGCAGTCCCCGTCCTGGGACACGGGACTTCCGGCGAGGTCGACGGCGGACAGGCTCGTTCCGGCGCGGTCGATGGCCGGGCTGGTGCCGGTCAGGTGGAGATCGGCCGGTGCGTTCACGAAGCGCGCAGACGCAGTCGTGGACTCCCGAAGCCCGGGCCGGCGCCGGGAGGCCCACCGCCAACCAGCCGGCCGTGAGGATCAGGGGGTTACGGCTGCGCGGGCAGAATTGATTCTCATGGCGAGTGGGCGGGGGTTGTAAAAAGCTTGGGCTTGATCAACCAGAGCTTTATCTCAAACAGCGCTGTATAATTTATTTTGGTCAACAAAAGTGCCTGACCGGACCGGTCCCAGCGCGGAGACGTCGCACCGCCTACCTCAGTTCCTTCGTTCTGGAGTCTTGCCATGATGCCGCGCCCTACCCGCCCAGCCCTGGACAATCCGCCCCGCAGGCGTCGGTGGAGGCGGGGCCTGCGCATGGCGGGGGTGGTGGCGCTGAGCGTTGCCGGCTTGCTCGCCGCCTCGACGTCGGCCAATCTCATCCTGGAACAGTTCGAAAAGTCCCACACGGTCGCATACGGCGAAAAGGTTCACCTCATTGAGGGAACCATCAATGTCATCCGCACCGGCGAGACCGGGCCGACGGTCGTGCTGCTCAGTGGACTCGGGACCCCTGCCCCGGGGCTCGATTTTGCCCCCTTGGTCCGGGAAATGCGCGGCTTCCGAACAGTGATTGTTGAGGGATTCGGCTACGGCTTAAGCGACATGACTGCCCGGCCAAGGACCGTAGAAAACATCGCCGAAGAACTTCATAAAGTGCTGTTAAAGCTCGGCATCAGAGCGCCCTACACTCTCATGGGCCACTCGATCGCCGGCTTTTCCACGCTGTACTACGCGAACAAGTATCCAGCGGAGGTGTCCGCCGTTATCGGCATCGACCCTACCGTCCCGGCCAGCAGAATGTCCACGGGCGGAACCACCGACCCCGCCGAGGTGCCTGCAGCGGACTACTGGTGGGCGCATGCACCCTCGACCACAGGCCTGGTCCGCTGGGCCACGGCGCTGGGTTTTGGAGAACCCGGCGGCGGCAGCTTCACGGCAGCTGAACGCCAACAAATGCGTCAGATAGCGAGCTGGAACTTCGGCAACCCGGCAGTCACTGATGAAACTCTCCGGATGGGCGGGAATGCCGCCAAGCTCCAGGATCTCCGCTACCCCGACGCCCTTCCGGTGCTCTACTTCCTGTCACAGGACACGATGAACCAGCAGCCGGACTGGTACGGCGCGCACGAACGGCAGCTGGCCAACGTACGGCGCCACGAGCTGGTGGTCCTTGGGAGCGAGCACTACCTGCACTGGACGCAGTCCAAGGCCATGGCAACGAAGATCGCCGAGTTCCTGCGCCACGGCGGCAC
The DNA here is from genome assembly GCF_000520575.1 of Arthrobacter sp. I3. Classification (NCBI taxonomy): domain Bacteria; kingdom Bacillati; phylum Actinomycetota; class Actinomycetes; order Micrococcales; family Micrococcaceae; genus Arthrobacter; species Arthrobacter sp. I3. The sequence continues at coordinate 10,833 of NZ_KI914915.1, read as the reverse complement.
CCAGTAGATCTAGTGGAGAGATTTATCGGTCGGCAGGTCCGGCGGGACCAGGAGGGCCCGGATCGTTGACGGAAGGATCTTTGCCGCCGCCACCTCATCCAGTCGTTCCGCCCGGATTTCGGCCGCCGCGCTGTGGAGGATGGCGTAGAAGCAGGCGGCCTGCCACGTGAGGGAATGATCGGTACGGAAGATCCCCTCACTCCTGCCCTTTTCCAGTACCGACATCACCCGGGCCAGCGGCTTGTCGTGGTGAGCCCTGATTTGGTCGGTTGAGAGGTATGGTTCGGCCGCTGCCAAAAGCGCGTTGAATTGATGGAGGACCCGCCAGGATGACTGGACGATCTCCTGCAGGGAGTTCCAGGTGTCTTGCTCGATGTCAACAGCGGCGAGTTCGGCCTCGGCGCGGTCCATGGCTCTCTCGAACACGGCGCCAACCAGGTCCTTCCGGTCTGCGAAGTGCCCGTAGAGGGTCACCCTGCCCACCCCCGCAACCCGAGCAATTTCAGCCATGCTTGCCCCGGGATTGTCACTGAGGCGTGTCAACGCGGCGTCAATGATGGCATCTTTGTTCCGGACGGCGTCCGCCCGCTTGGTGCGTTCTTTCTGCTCTTCCGGCACCGGCCCTCCCAGCCCCTTTGACTACTCAAACAATGATGTTCAGGTTACCAGCGAGGACACTTCAGCGGCCCGGACCATCCGGTTCGGGTGAGGTGCCGGCCGGCGGAGCGGTCCTATGGTCAGGGCATGGGACTATTGCGGCACCGGCATGACGAACCCATGGGCGAGCGGTTTCAGATGCGCGAGAAACTGCTGTCGATCGGGGACGACTTCTGGATCGAAGACAGCCACGGCCAACGCGCCTACAAGGTCAACGGCAAGGCGGTCCGAATCCGGGACACGTTCGTTTTGGAGGACGCCTCGGGAAACGAGGTGGCGCGAATCCAGGAGCGCAAGCTCTCGGTCCGGGACAAGGTGGCCATCGAACGCGGCGGCGACACCGCTGCGACGGTGCACAAGGCCCTGGTAGGGCTCCGGGACCGCTTCTCGATCGACGTAAAAGGCGGCCCCGACATGAAGGCACACGGCAACATCGTCGACCACGAGTACGAGATCGAGCGCGACGGCCATACGGTCGCCACGATCTCCAAGAAGTGGTTCCGCGTGCGCGAGTCCTACGGCGTCGAAATCGCGGGCGGCGAGGACGTCCCGCTCTTGCTGGCGATCACCGTCGCCATCGACTCATTGACCTAGCCTGTCCAGGCACCATGTCGCCCAGGAAAAGCACCGGATCCCTAGTAGCCGCGACCCTGTGGAGGCTGTTCGGCTTCCTGACGGCGAGCGCGGTTTGCGGCGTCCTGGCCGCCAGCCTTCTGGTCCCCACGGTGGCCGCGACCGGCGTAGCCGTCAGCGACTCGATCAAATTGTTCAACAGCCTCCCCTCGGAACTGACAGTTGATCCGCCGTCGGAATCGACCAGGGTGCTCACCGCCGACGGGAAACCGATCGCCACCTTCTATGCTGAAAACCGCGTGAAGGTCCGGCTCGACCAGATGTCCCCGTACATCAAGGACGCGATCGTCGCGATCGAGGACCGCCGCTTTTACGAACATGCCGGCATTGACCCCCAGGGGATTCTCCGGGCGCTGGTGTCCAACTTGACCAACGGCGGCAGGCAGGGCGCCTCCACCCTGACCCAGCAGTACGTCACCAACGTGCTCAACGAATCCCTAGTGTCGGCGGACAAGGGCGACCAGATTGTCCTCAACGGGCAAAAGAGCATGGCCGACAAGATCCGCGAGATGAGGCTCGCCGTCGAACTGGAGAAGAAATACACCAAGGACCAGATCCTGGAGGGGTACCTGAACATCGTGTTTTTCGCCCGGGACGCCTACGGCATCGAAGCTGCGTCCCGCTACTTCTTCAACACCACTGCCAAGGACCTCACGCTGCCCCAGGCTGCCCTGCTGGCCGGCCTCGTGAACAGCCCCAGCTTTTACAATCCTGACGTTCATCCGGAAAACGCCGTCCAGCGGCGCAACCAGGTTCTCGCCAAGATGCTCAGCTATGGCGCCATCACCCTAGCGCAGCACGATGCGGCCGTAGCCGCCCCGGTGGATCTCAAGATCACCCCCGGGAGGCAGGGGTGCGCCGGCGCGGAAATGGCACCGTACTTCTGCGACTACGTCTCCCACCTCATTCTCAACAACCCGGCCTACGGCGCGGATATTGGCGAACGCGAGCGGAAGCTGTTCCGCGGCGGCCTGACCATCACCACCACCCTGGACAGCCGGCTCCAATTGGCCGCGCAGGCGCAGGTCGATGCCACGGCCGGGGCCAACCCGGACAAATGGGGCGCCGCGATGGTCTCCATCGCACCCGGCACCGGCAAGATCCTGGCGATGGCGCAAAACACCGTGTTTCTCCCGGCACCTGGCAAATTCGACACGCAACTGAACTTCAACGTCGATTCCAAGGACGCCAACGGCAACGATCTCAACGGCGCCGGCGGATTCCAGCCCGGTTCCACCATGAAACCGTTCACGTTTGCCGAATGGCTCAACGAGGGCAAATCCCTGACCGCCATGGTGGACGCCTCCCGGCGGTCCTATCCCCTCGGGTTTCCATGGAGGTCCAGCTGCGGCAGGGTGCTCGGCGCCTACAGCACCAGCCAAAAACAGCTCGGCGCCGCGGATGACCTGCAGAACAACGACCCCGGGTACTACCGCAGGATGCCCGTCAACTACGGTCTCTACAACTCCATCAACACCGCCACCTTCGCCGAGGCCACTCAGCTAGATTTCTGCGGCATCCAGAAAATGGTGGACGCCGCAGGGATCCATAGCGGCGTGGACAACGCCCGGGTGAACATGCACCAGCTGGGCAATCTGCTGGGCGCCATTGGCGTAGCGCCGCTCCATCTGGCCAACGCGTTTGCCACCTTTGCCAACGACGGCACCTACTGCGCACCGATTGCCATTTCGGCAGTGAACGACGCGGCGGGACAGAAACTGCCGGCCGAGACCAGCTCCTGTCACAGGGCGATCAAGCCCGAGGTCGCCCGCGGCGTGAACGCCGTGCTGCAGGACGTGCTGAAACGCGGGTCCGGCGTTTACATCAAGCCCAAGGTCCAGGAGCGGTTCCCGGTCGCGGCCAAGACGGGCACGTCCAATACCAATGGCGCCACCTGGGTGGTGGGCTACACAAGCGGCCTCGCGACGGCTTCCTTCTTCGGCGACGCCCTGGAGGGCCAGAAGAGGCCCGGGCAGAACATCACCGTCAACGGGAAGTTCTACAAGGCCATTGACGGCTACATGCTCGCCGGACCGCAGTGGGCGAACTACATGCGACAGGTCGCCCGTTACTACCCCACCGCCCCCTTCCCGGCGCCGCCGGAGTCCATGACCCGGACGCCCTCCGGGAGCCGCACGCCCTCCGGGAGCCGCACGCCCCCGGCGACCCGCACGCCGTGCTTCCCCGGTGTTAATGGTGCCTTGTGTCGCTGACACGGGCCCGAAATGCTCCGGATCCAAAGCCGCACTCTATGCCAACGGGGCCCGGAGCCTCTATCCTCTTGCCATGGGAGACGGGCCCAATTTCCGGCGAGGGGAATCGCGCCACCGCGCGCGGGTGGCTCATGAATCCCGATAGCGCCCAGCCCCACGACAACTACGACGCGTTCCTGTCGAGGCTGGACGCCGCCACTAGCAGCCTGAGCACCCGGGCCGCGTCGCTGGACAAAGCGCTGGCAGCCGTTTCCCTCCTCTTGGGACCATCTGAGTCCGCCGTCCGGAAATGGGAACGACGGCGCCATTACGTCGGTGAGCAGCTCGCCGTTCACTCCGGGTCCCCGCAGTCCTACACCGCGCTGTGCGAACTCCACGTCGTGGCAGGAAAGATGGAATCAATGCTCCGCGGCCGTGTCCAGCGTGTCACCGAGAAGCTGGCGGTCATGCAAGGGCGTCGTGAGGCCATCGACAAGTCGCTGCTGGAGCTTGAGCTGAGCAGAATTAAGCTGACGTCGTCCCGGATGCTGTCACAGGACCGCGAAAAGTTGAGCAGCATCTTTTCCGAAATCGCCGGCTCCACCGCGGCCACAGGAGCCATTCCCGATATGGGGTTGCTGGGCGATCTCAAGGAAGCACGCGAGGCAATCATCCTGGCCGAAGCGCTCATGGAAGTGAAGGGGTACTAATCATGGAAATTTCACGGCGCGATCAGCCCCGGAAGGACATCGTCGCCCTCGTTCGCTGGTCAAAGAAACCGGGCGAAAACCCCGTCTTCAAGTTCATCATGTCGAGTATTTTGGGGCTGATCCTGTGCCTGTTCCTGATGATATTTCTGCCCTTCCTCAGAAGTTTCGGTGCCCTGGTTTTGTTCACCCTCTTCTTCGCCGCGCTTCTGACGGTGCGCACGGTCATGGCCCAGCAGCGCTTCATGCGGGGGCTGACCAAGAGGATCAATGACACCCTCGCAGAGGTCACGAGCAGCCCGGGTGACCAATTGTCGGTCAGGCAATTCCGGCACATGACCAAGACCGGCGAGCATCTTCCGCTCCTTGTCAGCGGCGTACCCGGGCTGAACCTGCATGTGGCCCGGGCGTCAACTCTGGAGAAACATGCCCCCGAGAAATGGGTTGCGGTGTTCACTGTTGTGCCTCCGGAGAACGGAACCGCCAGCTTCGACCGCCTGGTGGCGGCAGCAGTCAACGCCGGCCCCGGTACCACCAGCGCGAAAGCGTCCTAGCGGCGGGGCTTGCCGCCGTCGTTGTTCCAAATCATTCAGGGCCGCTGGTGGCTTTTCGGCTATGGCGGGCAAGCGGGACGTTCTGCCCTATCCTCTGGGCCGCGTACGCTCAACAGTGAGGACATGACGACCACGTCGGGTCGCCGGCTGTCTCTGCTCAGCAACTTGTGGGTTGCTGTTTTCTTCCCTCCCAGGAGTGCAGGGAATTCAGAGATCTGGTTCCGGGGACCGAAAATGACGCCAAGACAACATGTTGACCGGGTGAGCGCCGAGGACATGATGTCCTTGGACGCGGACATCGGCTCAGCGCCAATGCAAGTCGGGGCCATCCTCATGCTCAGCACGGAAGGCAGCGAAGATTCGGCACCCCTCTTGGAAGCACTGGCGCGTCGGCTCGGCACTGTCCCCCGGCTGCGCCAGCGGCTGGTCTCTGTCCCCTTTGGCTGCGGGCGGCCCATTTGGGCGGATGATTCCGGCTTTGATCCAGCACACCATCTGGGCGTGATCGCCTGTCCGGCGCCCGGCGGTGAGGAAGCGGTGCTGAACATTGCGGCCGAAATGCTCGCTGCGCCGCTGTCCCGCGACCGTCCTCTCTGGTCAGCCAAGCTCATCACCGGCGTGAGCCCGGACCTGTCAGCGCTTGTTTTCGTCTTTCATCATGTCCTCACGGATGGAATTGGAGGTCTCGCCGTCTTGGAGGCCCTGGCAGCCGCGGAAGCCGGGTGGGACGGTCGCCGGGAGCCAGAGATTCCATACTCGGCGCTGCACCTGGCCATTGATGCTGCAAGGAGCCGAGTCAACGCACTGGCCGGGCTCCCGGCCGCACTGCGGACCGCAGCCGCCGGAGCCTCCGAACTGCGGCAGACGGGCAAACCCCGGGCTGCCCGCACCTCACTCAACCGCCCGACGGGTCCGCAACGGACGCTTGCCGTCCTCCGCTGCGACATGGAGGCAGTCAGAACCGCCGCGCACATGCAGGGAGCGACGGTCAACGATCTCATCCTCACCGCCGTCGCGACAGCCCTGCACCGCCTGCTCCTGGCACGGGGCGAATATGTTGAAGAGTTCGTCATCTCCGTGCTGTTTTCTGCACGCCGCCACACGACAATCACCTATCTGGGGAACCGGAGCGGCATCATCCCGGTGACCGTTCCCGCGGTCGGTCCGGCCAAAGGACGGGTGGCAGCTGTTGCCGCAACGATGAGGAGTGTCAAGCAGCGGCCTCCCGGGGCCTCCACTGCAATCATCGGCCCCATATCCCGGGTCGCAGCGCACCTTGGCGCCTACCGCTTCGTCATAGACCACCAACACCTTGTCCATACATTCGTCACGAACCTGCGGGGGCCCGAACGCGCCCTGGCGATCGCGGGCAGGCCGGTAACCGGGATCATTCCACTCGGAGCGATCAGCGGTAACGTAACGGTTGCCTTTGCAGTCCTCTCCTACGCCGGCACGCTGACCATCACCACAATTGCCGATCCCGGGACTTGCCCGGACCTGACAGGACTGCGTGACGAACTTTCCAGCGCACTTGAAGCTTTGATGGTGACTGGGCCTTCATAAGCTTCGGCGTATTTCCAGGCATTTACGGACCTTTGTCCAAAAGCCCGGACCGGCGCCATCGTGTGTCATCCGCCCGGTCGAGGGGCTCTTCGACGTGTCCCTCCGGTAGACATGACTGTGAACGGTTGGATCCGTACTCAGCAGCCAGTCCACGACGCCCAAGAATTGGGCCAGCGAGTCCTGCTGGAGCGCTTCCTCGCGTGAGAGTTTGTGGCCCCAAAGGGGTGAGTCAGGGTATGGCTGGGCTGCGTCCACCACAGTAGCCGCCGGTTCTCGGGCTCCAGCTGTGGGACCGACTCGGCAGCCGAAGCTCACTCGCTCTCCGGTGGCCCCGTCCCCGAATGGGCCAAATATGACATCGATCCACGCCTCATGTTCTTCGCCATGGTGATGAAGTGCTGACTTCGCAATGGCATGGGTGCGGCCATTCATCAGGCTGAAGTGATCCACAACGACGAAGGTCGTCCCGCAACAGGAGCATTCCTGCTCACGAATGTCCGGCGCGCCGTCCAAGCTCAAGGTCATGCCCCGACCCTAATCGATGGACTGAGTGTCCTGCCCGCAACCGGGCCATAACTTTAAGCATTGGGGCCGCGCCCTCTTTGTCGACGGCTAGTGCTCGGACACCTTACGTTGCCGCCTCGCCGTCAGGGGGTGAATATTTCCTTGGCTACCGTGATGGCGGACATCGCTTTGGGCCAGCCGGCGTAGAAGGCCAGGTGGATGATGGCCTCTTTGAGTTCGGTCTCGGTCAGGCCGTTGGCCTTTCCGGAGATGTGAGCAGTGGATTGGGATTGGCTGCGGGGAGATTACCCTGCCGGGCTTGAACAGTCCTGGAGGAGCCGTGCCCGGCGCAGCCAGGCCTCGACAGCCGGCCCGGCGTCCCGGACTGTCTCGCCCCGCACCGCTAGCCCTTCGCCGATGACGGCCCCGGGGCAGGAGCGGGCGTAGTCCCGTTCAGTGGTGCCGAGACCGCTCATGGCGTGGGTGGTGACGGGGTGGACTGTCTTGCCGGTGAAGTCATAGCTCTCGGCGAATGTCGTCATGATCATCGGCGCCCGGACGTTCCAGATCCCGCTGGCCAGCAGCACGGTGTCGTAGTCCTCGATCGAGGGCAGCGGCGAGACGATGGCCGGGCGTGCGTTGCCGTCCTGCTCGCGGACGTTGCGCGCGACGGTCGCGTCGTAGCCGTCGGAGTAGGGGTCGGCGGCCTCGATGCGGTGCACGTCGCACGCAATGAGGGTGCCGATCATGCCGGCCAGTACTTCGGTGTTGCCGACGTCGAGGTTGGTGCGACCGCCGTAGTCATAGTTCTCCCCCGCGCGGGAGAAGTAGGCGAGCAGGACACGCCGGCTCTTCCGGGGTTCCGGCGTGATCTGTGCGGAGGAAGAGTTGGCCGTGACTTGTGGGGGCATGGGGGTGTCCTGTTCTACCGGGCGGCAACCCGAGGTTCCGGCCGTGATCATGGCGGCGCCCAGACCGCTGAGGGCCGAGCGCAGGGCTGAGCGCCGGCCAACGGTCTCTGGGCTGGTGTTCATCACGGGTCTCCCTGGTCGTGATTGCCGCCCCGGGCCGGCGGTGGCCCGGGGCGGAGGGCAAAGGGGTCCGTCCGGGTGACGGGTCGGGCCACCCGGACGGAAGGCGGGTGTGGTTAGTCGATCCGGCGTCCGCCCAGCCAGCTGACCATGGCGGGGTCGCGGTGGTCGAAGAAGAGGCTGGCGCCGGTGTCCAGGGTGGCGATCCGGCTCATCTGCTCATCGGTGAGCTCGAAGTCGAAAACATCGAGGTTCTGGGCCATCCGGTCGGGCCGGACGGATTTGGGAATGACGACGACATCGCGCTGGATGAGCCAGCGGAGGACGACCTGGGCCACGGACTTGCTGTGCGCCTCGGCGATGGCGCTGAGGAGCGGATCGGTGAACAGGTTGTTCTTTCCCTCGGCGAACGGGCCCCAGGACTCGATCTGGACGCCGCGTTCGCGCATCAGTTCCTGGTCGGTGGCGCGCTGGTGGAAGGGGTGGGTTTCGATCTGGTTGACGGCCGGGACGATCTCGTTGTGGTCGATGAGGTCGACCAGGCGGTCGGGGTGGAAGTTGGACACGCCGATCGCGCGGGCCAGGCCTTCCTTGTTGATTTCCTGCATGGCCCGCCACTCGCTGTAGTAGTCCCCGAGCGGCTGGTGGATCAGGTACAGGTCGAGGTAGTCCAGCCCCAGCCGTTCCAGGGAGTTTCCGAAGGCGCGCCTGGTGTCGTCCAGAACGTTGCCGGCGGGTGCGTGCTGGATCCATAGCTTGGTAGTGATGAAGAGCTCCTCGCGGGGGATCCCGCTGGCCTTGATCGCGGCGCCGACGGCTTGTTCGTTGCCGTAGGAGGCGGCCGTGTCCAGGTGGCGGTAGCCGGCCGAGAGGGCGGCTTCGACGGCGGCTTGGGTTTCGCCGTCGGGGATCTGGAAGACACCGAAGCCGAGGATCGGCATCTGGACGCCGTTGTTGAGGGTCACGTTATTCATGGGATTTCCTTTGTGCGGGTTAACGCTTGGTTTCGGATGGGCTCGTGGCGTGGCCCGTGGTTCTGTCACGCTGAGGGCCGGGATGCTTCCCTATGCCGCAGTCGCAGGGACGCGGCGATGAGGATGAGGAGGAGGACGGCGGTGGTGCCGAGGCCCAGGCGGAGTCCGTCCATGAAATTGTGCCCGGCGAGGAGAGCGCCATAGATGGCGACGCCGAGGGAGCCGCCGACCTGCCGGGCGGTGTTGATGGCTGCCGCCAGCGATGCTCGCGGCCGGGCCACCATTTTCGAGGGGCTGAGCGTGGATGAAGACATGGTGTCCTTGCAGGATGGCGATACGGGACTCATTCAAGAAAACCAGTCAATTTGTGCGCCCGGGAGTACCTGCCGTGCGGTGTACTGCCAGTTCCTGTTAGGCCGGACCGGGGCGTCGTAGCGTAGAGGCCATGGAGAACAGTAAAGACGTCCGCGAGTTCCTCATGAGCCGGCGCTCGCGCATCACCCCCGCCCAGGCCGGGTTGCCCGCCTACGGCGGCACGAGGCGGGTGGCTGGCCTCAAACGCGAGGAAGTGGCCATGCTCACCGGCGTCAGCACCGAATACTATGCCCGGCTCGAACGGGGAAACCTGCGGGGAGTATCCGAGAGCGTCCTCGAATCCCTCGCCGCCGCGCTCCAGCTCGACGAGGCCGAACGGGCCCACCTGCTCGATCTGGCCAGGGCCGCCGCGCCATCGCGGGAACCTGGGAAGCGCCGGGTACGGGCCGAAGTCCGGCCCAGCATAGAGCGGATACTGGCCGGGATGACCGGCACTCCCGCCTATGTCCGTACCAGCCGCATGGACATCGTGGCTGCCAACAGCCTCTGCTTCGCCCTCTACGAGGGCATCCTCAGCCCCGCGACCCTGCCGTTGAACCTCGCACGGTTCATGTTCCTGGACCCGCGTTCCGGGGATTTCTTTCTCGAATGGAACACCCTCGCAGATGACCTTGCCGCCGCCCTCCGCACTGAAGCAGGCCGCAACCCGCACGACAGAGCCTTGAACAGCCTCATTGGTGACCTCGCCACCGGAAGCACGGAATTCTCGACACGCTGGGCACGGCACAACGTCCGCGTCCACCGCTCGGCCCGCAAGACACTGCACAACCCGCTCATCGGAGACATCGAACTCACCGGTGACGCACTCGAAATCCCCGGAGAGGGCCTGACCCTCATCGCCTACACCGCCGAACCCGGAAGCCAAGCCCGGGAACAGCTCGACTTCCTCACCAGCTGGAGTGCCACCGGAAAACGTCCGGCCGAACCGGCTGCGGCCAACGCAACGGCCATGCCTCCGGAACGCGAGTCGCAGGACGGACCGTGACGGTGCATGTCGCAAGCGCACACCGGATGCCTGTGGACATCCGGACGTGGCTGTTCCAGAATCGGGAATGTGCCCAGGACCGAGCAGTACGGGCTTGTCTTCGACGGTGAACTGCCGCCGATGCGTTCCCTGCACACGGCGTGGCTGCTGGCATTGTTCCTGGGCTTCAGCGGCGCGGACAGATTCTACCTCCACAAGCCGGGTACCGGCACCTTGAAGCTGTTGACGCTGGGCGGCGCCGGCATCTGGTGGCTCATTGACCTATTCCGGATCACCAATGAGTACGCCGCCGACGGGGCATCCATGCCGTTGGCCGGGACCAACTCCCTGCGACGCGGCCTGCGTCTGGCCTCGACTGCCCTGGTCGTCACCCTCGCCGGTGCGGTGGTCTGCGTCAGCGCCGCCCCCGTCACCGGGACTGTCACCGCCACAGTTGCCGCGATAAACGCAGTGCTGCATCCGGCCCCGCCGCCCCCGGTGAAAGAATGGGTCACCGTCGCGGAGGCCTCCGGCACGAAACCCCCGGGCGCACTCGTAACCCTCACCGGCAGGCTTCACATCGAGTACACGTTCACCGGCGCCGCCATTGCCTATCTCCAGCCCGTACAGTTGCCGCGATAAACGCAGTGCTGCATCCGGCCCCGCCGCCCCCGGTGAA
>NZ_KI914914.1:78573-79670 GCF_000520575.1 Arthrobacter sp. I3 | reverse complement strand
GCGCGGCCCGCAGCGACGTGGCCGCGGCCCGCGAGTCGCTGCAGCTGCCCGCGCCCGCCAAGGCCGCCGCCGCGGTCCCGGCCGGGGTCCAGTCCAAGGCGCCCGGCGTCACGCCGTGGCTGACCCCGAACAAGGACTTCTACCGGATCGACACGGCGCTGAGCGTGCCGGAGATCAACGTCCAGGACTGGGAACTGCGCATCCACGGCCTCGTGGAACAAGAGGTCCGGCTTACCTTCCAGGACCTGCTCGACGCCCAGCTCATCGAATCCCATGTGTCCCTGACCTGCGTGTCCAACCCGGTCGGCGGCAACCTGGCCGGCAACGCCAAATGGCTGGGCATGCCCATCCGCGACGCCCTGAAGCTGGCCCGCCCCACACAGGGCGCGGACATGGTGCTCTCCACCTCGGCTGACGGCTTCAGCGCCTCCACGCCCCTGGAGGTCCTCCAGGACGACCGCGACGCGATGCTGGCGATCGGCATGAACGGCGAGGCGCTCCCGCTCGAGCACGGCTACCCGGTGCGGATGGTGGTTCCCGGCCTGTACGGCTTCGTCTCCGCGACCAAGTGGGTGGTGGACCTGGAGGTGACCCGGTTCGCGGACAGCAAGGCGTACTGGACCCAGCGCGGCTGGTCCGAACGCGGCCCGATCAAGACCATGGCGCGGGTCGAGGTGCCCAAGTCCTTCGCCAAGGTCCCTGCCGGAAAGATCGCCATCGGCGGCACCGCGTGGGCCCAGACCCGCGGGATCACCAAGGTCGAGGTGCAGATCGACAGCGGGCCCTGGACCGAGGCGGTCCTCTCCGACGAGGCCTCCCTCATCACGTGGCGGCAGTGGTCCCTGGATTGGGATGCGACGCCGGGCCCGCACTACATCAAGGTGCGCGCCACGGACGGCAAGGGCGAGGTCCAGACGGACGAGCGGGCGGATCCGGTCCCGGACGGCGCCTCCGGCTGGCAGTCGGTGATGGTGACCGTGGAATAACCGGGGTATCAGCACCGGGCACCATAGACTTGCAGCATGGCTTTGAACCCGCATGCAACATTCACAGTCGACTCCGCCGTCGAACTGGCAGTCATCGAACGCAGCGGCTTC
>NZ_KI914914.1:69108-78473 GCF_000520575.1 Arthrobacter sp. I3 | reverse complement strand
CCCGCCACATCGGCTCGGCCGTGGTGCTGGCCGCGGACGGGACGGTAGTGATCGAGCTCGGCGATGTGAACGCCCCGATCTTTGCCCGGTCCACCCTCAAACCGTTGCAGGCCCTGGCCTCGATGCAGTCCGGCGTGCCCCTGCGGGGCGCCCAGGTGGCCATCGCGTGCGGCAGCCACGTCGGATCCCTGGACCACATGGACGTGGTCGAGGGCATGCTCAAGGCCGCCGGGGCCAAGGAAGACCAGCTGCAGTGCCCGGCCGACTGGCCCCAGGATGAGACCGCCCGGAACTGGCTCGTGCAGACCGAACGGGGCAAGTCCCGGCTGGCCTTCAACTGTTCGGGCAAACACGCCGCGTTCCTTTGGGCGTGCACGGAGAACGGCTGGGACAAGAACAGCTACCTCGAACCCAACCACCCGCTGCAGCAGCGCATCCGCTCCGTGATCGAGGAGTACTGCGGCGAACGCATCACCCACCTGGGCATCGACGGCTGCGGCGCGCCGGTTGCCGCCGTCTCCCTGATCGGCCTGGCCCGGGCCTACTCGAAGCTGGCCAAGGCCCCGGGCGACAAGAACTCGAACGCGCGGGCAGCCACCATTGCAACGTCCATGCTGGACTACCCGTGGGCCGTCCAGGGGCGCGGGCAGGCCAACACGATCGTCATGGACGAACTCGGCATCCTGGCCAAGATCGGTGCCGAGGGCGTCCTGGTCATGGCCACCCGCCAGGGTGTCTCGGTTGCCATCAAGATGCTCGACGGCAACATCCGGGCCACCACGCTGGTCGGGCTGACGCTCCTCGCGGCCTCCGGCGCCGTCGAAATCCCTGAAGTGTCAAGCGTCCTGGACAAGGTGGTGGACCCGGTACTGGGCGGGGGACGCCCGGTAGGCAAGATCCGGCTCGGGCGGGCCGTCGCGGCGCTGCTGGACTAGGAGACTCGGGAAAGTGGCTGTATCGCGCCGTCGAATCGCGGTGGACGAGGGCCGCGCGGCCCTCGCCGCGTGGCAGGAAGCCACCGCGACCGCACCGGGCCCGAACGTGCCGGCCGCCGGGGTCCCGGGCTCTGGAGGACCCGGCGCCGTCCCGCGCACCACGATCGCGACGGCGGTGCGCTACTGCCTGGAGGAAGTCACCGCGCGGGCGCCCGGGAATTCCGTGGAGGTGCGCGTCCCGCCGTTCGGCGTCACGCAGTGTGTGGAGGGCCCGCGGCACACGCGCGGCACCCCGCCAAACGTCATCGAGTGCGACGCCGACACCTGGCTGGCGATGGTCAGCGGACGATTGAGCTGGGCCGACGCCGTCGCCGCCGGCCGTGTTGCCGCCTCGGGACTGCGCGCGGACCTGTCCGCCCTCCTGCCCCTCTAGGTCCCACCGGCGGCGTCCCGCAGGACCCACCAGCCGGGCCCGTGCCCCCAGCCGCGCCTTAGCCGCGCCCCATGAACGGCATGCCCGCAGCTGTCACCACGAGGGATCCCACGTTGGCCGACGCCGGCATCCCGGCCATCAGCAGCACGGCCCGGGCGGCGTCCTGGACCGCAAAGGTCGGCTCGGCCCGGAGGCTGCCGTCCGCCTGGGCCGCCCCGGTACCCACGCCGATCTCTTCCATGAGCTCCGTCGCCGCGTTGCCGATATCGATTTGTCCGCAGCTGATGCCGAAGCCCCGCCCGTCCAGGTCAATGCTTTTGGTCAGCCCCGTGATGGCGTGCTTGGTCACCGTGTAGGCCACCGTCCGCGGCCGGGGCGAATGCGCCGCGACCGAACCGTTGTTGATGATCCGCCCGCCCTGGGGCGACTGGGCCTTCATGGCCCGGACGGCGGCAGCGGCGCAGAGGAGGGAGCCTGTGAGGTTCACGGCGAGGGTCGCGTCCCAGTCCTCCACGGTGATCTCGTCCACCGCGGCGGCGGGGCCAAACACGCCGGCGTTGTTGAAGAGCACGTCCACGCGCTCCCACTGCCCCAGCGCGGCGGCGAAAAGCCGTTCGACGTCGGCGGGGACGGTGACATCGCACGGGACCGCGAGTGCCTGGCGGTGGCCGGCCGCGGTCTCGCGGAGCGTTTCTTCCCGCCGTCCCGCCAGGACCACCCGGTATCCCTCGGCCAGCATGAGCCTGGCCACTGCGCGGCCGATGCCGGAACCGGCTCCGGTGACGACGGCGACCCTTCCGGGGGTGTGGTGCTGGCTCATGAGGTCCTCCTCGACGGTTACGCGCTGCCCGGCCAGCGTACCGCCGAGACGGCACATCACGGCAGTGTTTCGCGCCCGGACTACCGCGAACTGTGTTGTCCGGGGCGGCGGCAGAGCAGTTGTAGGCGCTTCAGCCCGGCTGCTGCGGCGGCGAGAGAGCGGCGGGAGGCGCTTCAGCCCGGCTGCGGGGCGGACGGCCGAGCGGCAGCCGCCTAGCGGAAGTCGTCGCCGCGGTCCCGGGCCTGCCGGCCCGTGCGGTAGCCGGACCAGAACGCCAGCAGGAGCAACCCGATGCTGATCAGCGCGACCCCTGCCCAGATCCACGGGCCCATGATCATGAGCCCCTGCAGCACAACGGGCCCCGTGGCCAGCGGAGCATACGCGACCCAGCCAAAGTCCTCCTGCGTCACCGGCCGGGCAAGAAGGGCCAGCCCGGCGAGCAGCATGGCCGCGGCAGTGAGCGGCACCGCCACACGGCCCAGCAGATTCTTCCGGGCACGGCCGGAGTTCCGATTCCCCCGCTGCTCCATGGCCATACTGTAACCGTTCGGCGCGGCGAACTGGCTGGGGAAACGGCCTGCTCGATGATCAGGTCAGGTACGGGCCTGCGCCCTCTTGCCCGCCAGCGAGCCCCCCAGGGTGGAGTTTGAGCGCCCGGCACCGCCGCGCCGCCCCCTGATCACCCGGGCGGACGATCCGGGCACGGCGGCCCGGCCATCGGCGCTGCGGTCCCTGATCAGGCCGGTTCCGGCGATTTCCCTTGCCTGGGCGACGCCGGCAACGGCGGCTTTCTTGGTGGGAAACGTCACTGAGACTGCCATCAGTTGCCCTGCCCCGTCCATCATCCGAATGCGGTAGCCGCCGTCGGGCGCGTCCACGAGCTCAAAATATCCCGCCATTTGCAACACTCCTAGTTCCCTCGTATCCCCCGCCGGGATATTAGTAAGTGTACTTATTTTACGGTGCGGGGAAAGTGCTGAAGGTCCCGCTCTTCGTCCGTCGGCGGGGCCGCGGGGGCCACTGAGGGGCCGCGGGCGCGGATCACGGAAGCGGGGTGTCGCTGCGGCGGACGCCGTCTTCATGCAGTTCCAGCGCGCTCATGACGAGGGCGAAGTGGCTGAAGGCCTGCGGCGTGTTGCCCAGCTGCCGGCCGGTCTCGACGCCCCACTCCTCGCTGAGGAGCCCGACGTCGTTGCGCAGCGCCAACAGGCGCTCGAACAGCTCCCGGGCCTCGTGGCGCCGGCCAGCCCCGATCAGGGCCTCGACCAGCCAGAAGGAGCAGGCCAGGAACACCCCCTCCTCGCCGGGCAGCCCGTCATCGCTCTGTGCCGGCAGGTAGCGGCGCAGGAAGCCGTCGTGCGTCAACTCCCGCTGGACCGCGTCGATGGTTCCGATGATGCGCGGATCATCCGGCGGGAGGAACCCCACCCGGGGCAGCAGCAGGAGGCTCGCATCCAGCTCCGGCCGCCCGTAGGACTGCACGAACGTGTTGCGGTCGGCGTCGAACCCGTTAGCCATGACCTCGGCGTGGATGGCGTCACGCAGCTCCTCCCAACGGTCCGCCGGGCCGGTCAGGCCGAAGTCCCGGACGCCCTTGACCATGCGGTCCGCCGCCACCCAGGCCATCACCTTGGAGTGCGTAAAGTGGCGTTGCGGGCCGCGCATTTCCCACAGCCCGTTGTCCGGCTGGCGCCAGGCCGTCTCCAGATGTTCCATGAGGGCCACCTGGACGTCCCAGGCGTCGTCGGTGTGTTTGAGCAGGGAGTTCCGGGTCAGGGACAGGCAATCGAGGACCTCGCCCCAGACGTCGAGCTGCAGCTGGCCGGCCGCGCCGTTACCGGTCCGCACCGGAGCGGAGTTTTCGTAGCCCTTCAGCCACGGCAGTTCGAGCTCCGGCATCCGGCGTTCGCCGTGGAGCCCGTACATGATCTGCAGATCCGCCGGGTCCCCGGCGATGGCGCGGAGCAGCCAGTCGCGCCACGCGCCGGCCTCCTCCGTGTAGCCCGCGGCCAGCAGCGCCTGCAGCGTGAGCGTGGCGTCGCGGAGCCAGCAGAAGCGGTAGTCCCAGTTCCTGGTGCCGCCGATCTCCTCCGGCAGCGACGTCGTGACGGCGGCCACGATCCCGCCGGTGGGGGCAAACGTCAGGGCCTTGAGCGTGATCAGCGAGCGCTGGACGGCGTCGCGGTAGCGCCCGGTGACCGTGCACTTCGCCGACCAGCGAAGCCAGAATTCCTCGGTGGACGCCAGGACCGTTTCCGGGTTCACCGACCGCGGCCGGCGGAGGTGGCTGGGGCTCCAGGTCAGCACGAAGGGCACACGCTCCCCGGCCTTGACCGTGAAGTCGCTGACGGTATGCATCCGCTCACCGCGCAGCGGCGCCTCGGTCACCAGATAGGCGGCATCGGGCCCGGCGACGGCGTGGATCCCGAGCTCGTCGTGGCGGACCCACGGCACAATATGGCCGTAGTCGAACCGGAGAGCCAGTTCGCCGCGCATCCGCACCGTGCCGCGGACACCGACCACGATCCGCACGATATCCGCCACCTCGTCCCGGGGCGGCATAAAGTCTATGATCCTGACCTTGCCCTCGGGCAAATCCCACTCGGTTTCAAGGATAAGCGTGCCCTTCCGGTAGCGGCGGCGCGTGCATTCCCCGCCGCCCGCCGGCGCCAGGAGCCACCGGCCGGCCGCGGGGGAATCGAGGAGGGCGCTGAAACAGGCCGGCGAGTCGAAGCGCGGCAGGCACAGCCAGTCGATGGAGCCTTCGGTGCTGATCAGGGCAGCGGTGTGCAGATCGCCGACCATTGCGTAATCCTCGATGCGTACCATGACACTTACAGTGCCACACCGCCGCCCCCGGCACGGCGGAGGGCGCACGGCGGAGGGCGCACGGCGGAGGGCGGAAGGGGAAGGGCATGGCAGGGCACGTGGCCGCTGTGCGGATCGGCACTTCCGGCTGGAGCTATGACCACTGGGACGGGGTCCTCTATCCGCCGGGCCTGCCGGCCCGGGACAGGCTGGCATATTACGCGGCCCGCTTCGACACCGTGGAATTGAATGCCAGCTTCTACCGCTGGCCGAAAGAGGGCTCGTTCGCCAGCTGGCGCCGCCGCCTGCCCGACGGTTTCGCCCTGTCCGTCAAGGCGCCCCGCGGCCTGACGCACGCCAAGAAGCTATACGCCCCCGAGGTCTGGGCGGACCGGATCACCCGGTGCTGGCACGAACTCGGCGACAAGCGGGCCGTGCTGCTCGTCCAGCTGCCCCCGGGTTTGGCGCGCGACGACGCCCGGCTGGACTACTTCCTGTCGGCTCTGCCCGGCTGGATCCGCGTCTGCGTGGAGTTTCGCCACCCCAGCTGGGACGACGACGCCGTATACGACCTGCTGGAACGTCACGGCGCGGCCTACTGCATCATGAGCGGCGCCGGGCTCCCGTGCGTCCTGCGCGCCACCGCGGCGTTCGTCTATATCCGGCTGCACGGCCCCGACCACGACGTCCTGTACGGCGGGTCCTATTCCGATGACGACCTGCGCTGGTGGGCGGACCGGATCCGCGAGTGGCAGGCCGGCGGCAAAGACGTCTACGCGTATTTCAACAACGACGGCGGCGGCAACGCCGTCCGCAACGCCGCCACACTGCGCGGGCTGCTGGGTCAGCTGCCACGCTGGTAATCCGGCGTGGCGGAGGGCCCGGGTCCGGGGACCCCGCCGGCACGGCCGGAGCCCGGCTCTGTGGGAGAGTGGAGGCATGGAATTGGCCTCGCAACCAGCGCAGCAGCTGCCCGTGTCCGGCAACAGGGCCTTCCGGCTCGCCCACTGGGTGTCGGACACCGTCAACGGGTTCCGGCTCAAGACGGCCCGGCGCTGGAAGTTCAGCCCGCAGACAGTCGCCTATCAGGGCTACGGCTCGACCGAGTGGGTCAGGGTACTGGGCCGTGTGGTCCTCACCAGCCGGCCGGTGCCCGGCGGCAAGGCGGAGCGGCTGGCCCTGAACGGCAACCAGAACTTCCGCGGCTGGCGGGCCTTCACGAGCGTCCCGGTCCAGTTCACCGAGGTGGAGATCCAGATCGGCGGCGTCACCACCCGCGTGCATGCGGACCGCGGCGGCCTGGTGGACACCCTGGTTCACGTGGCGTTGACCCCGGGCTGGCATACGGCCGTGCTGCGCGCCGAGGGAACGGAACCGGTCGAGGCCAGGATTTTCGTGATCTCGCCGGACACCAGGCTGGGCATCGTCTCGGACATTGACGACACCATCATGGTCACCGCCCTCCCCCGGCCCTTCCTGGCGCTGTGGAACACCTTCGTCCTGAACGAACGGGCCCGGATGGCGACACCCGGCATGGCCGTCCTGCTGGATCGGCTCAAGGTGGAGCACCCGCAGGCGCCGGTGATCTACCTGTCCACGGGGCCGTGGAACGCAGCTCCCACCCTGGCCCGTTTTATTGCCCGGAACCTCTATCCCTCGGGCGCGCTGCTGCTCACCGACTGGGGACTGACGCACGACCGCTGGTTCCGCAGCGGCCAGGAACACAAACGGCGGAACCTTGAGCTGCTGGCCCAGGAGTTCCCGAACATGCGCTGGCTGCTGTTCGGCGACAACGGCCAGCACGATGAAGAGATTTACTCCGGCTTCGCGCAGAAGCACCCGGACCAGGTGGCCGCGATCGGCATCCGGCAGCTCTCGGCCAGCGAGGCCGTCTTCGCCGGCGGCCACTCCGACACCGGAGACCACTCGGAGTCCTCCGTCCCGTGGTTCTATTCGCCCGACGGCGCGGGGCTCGCCAAGGGCCTGCAGGACCTGGATCTGCTCTAGGTTGACCCGGCTTGAGGGGCGTCAGGCTGCCGGGTGCGGCTCTCCGACGTCGGCGGTTTTGTCCTGCCCGCCGGCGCTGCCGGGCTCTCCGGCGGACGCCGCGCTGCGGGCCGCGATGACCTCCTGGAGCCAGTAGTAGGAGGCCTTCGGCGTGCGGACCTGGGTATCGAAATCGACGTGCACCAGACCGAACGGCTGCTTGTAGCCGGCGGACCACTCGAAGTTGTCCATGAAGGACCACACATAGTAGCCGCGAAGGTCGATGGCCTCGGCGGCGCCGCCGGGACGCGTCGCTTCCAGGGCCGTGCCGATGTGGTCTGCGAGGTAACGCAGACGCCGTTCGTCCGGGATTATCCGGCGGTCCGTCCCGACAGGCTGGACCACGACGTCCTCGAAACTGGCCCCGCCCTCGGTGATGAACACCGGGGGCAGATCCGGGTAGCGGTCGGCCATCTCGGCCAGGGCGACGGACATGTATTCGGGCTTGACCGGCCAGCCGTAGGCCGTGGTCTCGGTGTCCGGGAACTGCGCGATGTGGAAGGGCGCACCGGGTGTCCCGCTGAGGTCGTCCCCCATGGCCTCGGCCATGCCGTGCGGCACGGCCCCCTCGCCCGGACCCGCCCCGACAAGGGTGGGCATGTAGTAGTTCAGGCCGTAGAAATCCAGGGGCTGGGAAATCAGCTCCATGTCTTCGCTGGACGGGCTGAAGGACGACGAAAAGAAGGTGGCGGCCCGGATAACATCCGGGTATTTGCCGAGCAGCACCGGATCGGCGTAGAGCCGGTTTTGCGCCACATCCATGAGTCCGGCACTGACCTTGTCCAGCGGGTTCGCGGTGGCCGGGACCATCGGTGAGTAGACGTTGGTGATGCCGATGTCGCCCGGCACCTTGGCGGCACGCAGCGCCTGGAGCGCCAGGCCGTGGCCCAGCAGCTGGTGGTGCACGCTGGGGAGGGCCTTGAGCATGAGGGCCTCCCCGGGCGCGTGCATGCCCAGGGCGTAGCCGTTGGTGGTGACTGTGGCGGGCTCGTTGACAGTCACCCAGCGCCTCACGCGGTCCCCGAAGGCAGCTGCGGCGATGGCGGCGAAGTCCCCCAGCCGGTAGGCCGTGTCACGGTTCATCCAGCCGCCGGCCTCATCCAGGGGCAATGGGGTGTCCCAGTGGTAGAGCGTGGCCATCGGGGAAATGCCGTTGGCGAGCAACAGATCGATCAGCCGGTCGTAGAAGTCCAGCCCGGCAGGGTTCGCGGGTCCGCTCCCGCCGGGCTGGATCCTGGACCACGACAGCGAAAACCGGTACGAGTCGATCCCCAGCTCCTTCATCAGAGCCACGTCCTCGGGCATCCGGTGGTAGTGGTCGCAGGAAACGGCCGGGCTCTGGTCCTCCACGATCGACCCCGGCTTCGCGGCGAAGACATCCCATCCGGAAGGGCCGCGGCCGTCTTCATCGAGTGCACCCTCGATCTGGAAGGCGGAGGTCGCCACCCCCAGGGTGAAGCCGGGCGGAAGAAGGGAAGCCAGATCCTTGGCGGAAGCGTTCATCGACGGGGACCTCTATGTAGTTTCGGTGGTTGGTTGACTGATCTTAGGCTCCCCCGGAGGTGAGCGCCACGACCCTGGCCGTTTGACGGACGCGATGCCAACGGCCACTGTTGATCGGTGCACGTGAAAATTGAACAGGGCGTCAACCGCCGGCCGCTGGCGGCGCCGCCCAGCCCCGGCCGGCAGGCGGCAGCCCTCCTTTGCTTCCTGGCGGTCTCCCATGGGGTGTCCTTCGTGGCGTCGCTGGTCATTATCGGCAACGCCGGCGGCTGGTACGCGGCGGCAGAGAAAGCTCCTTGGACTCCGCCGGGCTGGGCCTTCGGAGCGGTCTGGACGGTGCTCTACACGACCATGGCAGTGGCGGCGTGGCTGGTCTGGCGCCGGGGAACAGGACTTCGCTCCGGGCGCGGCCGGGGGGCCATGACCGTCTACGCCATCCTGCTGCTCGTCAACCTCGCCTGGGCGCCCCTGTTCTTCGGCATGTACCCCATGGCCGGCGCGGCCGCGCTCTGGCTGGCCCTGCTGCTCATCGCCGTCCATACGGTGGCTGCCGCCGTCACGGTGGTCCGGTTCGGCCTGATCAGCCGGGCGGCGGGACTGCTCATGCTGCCGTACCTCTCCTGGATCGTGTTCTCGCTGAGCCTGAACGCCTATGCCGCCGCCAGCAACTGATCCCAAGTGTTTCCCCGTCATGGCCCGGGTTCCCAGCGGACGGGGAGCACGCGCACAAGGGGATCCCGACGCCGGATGATGCGCACCGGGATGTCGCGGCTGCCTTGGCCGGCATGGTCGTTCCGGTGGTGGAAGGTGTCGTCCTCGA
>NZ_KI914914.1:67664-69008 GCF_000520575.1 Arthrobacter sp. I3 | reverse complement strand
GCGGGACGCCAGCCGCCGGCGTCGTAGTCCGCCCGGCTCCTGGCGTCCCGCAGCACGGCGAAAGCGTGCAGAATGGCGCCGACATCGGGAGGGTCGGGGTCAGACTGGCCGACGTCGGGATGGTGCCGGCGCATCAGCGCCCGGAAGGCGCGGCCAATCTCCTGCCTGCCCGCCTCCGGCGAGACGTGCAATAGCGCGTAGTAGCCTCGGGGATCAGGGTTCCTGCCGGCCATGGTCGGTCTCCGTTGCATGCAGCCGGAGCCGGAGCGACGCTGCGGGCGCCGCTCCGGCCCGGGGGCTACTTCCCGATCTCCTGCATCTTGTCCTGCGAACGGGTGACTTCAATCTTCCGCGGCTTGGCGGCCTCCGCCACCGGGATGCGGAGCGTCAGGACGCCGTCGGCGTAGTTTGCCTTGACGTTCTCCGTGTCCAGAGTGTCGCCGAGGATCAGCTGGCGGCTGAACACTCCACGGGGGCGCTCCGAGACCGTCAGTTCCACGTCGGGCCGCGCCGGGTCCCGCCGTTCCGCCCGGACCGTCAGGACGTTGCGCTCAATGTCGAGTCCGATCGAGTCGACATTGACCCCCGGAAGATCGAACGCGACGACGAATACGCCGTCTTCCTGCCACGCGTCCATGGGCATGGGCGCCGGGCGTGCCGCCGTCCCGAACACCTGCTGCGCAAGCCGGTCGAAGTCACGGAACGGGTCCGTCCGAATCAACATCATTTCCCACTCCTTCAGCGAGACTTGATCTGCATTCCTTCTACAGCCCACCACAATTTTTGTGTGGTAGTGGGTATAGATTTTTTATAGCACCGGTGAAACACTGATGCAAGGGAATTTCCGGAACGGGAGGAAGACCATGGCGGACCGAGGCGCGAATTCAGGCCTGTACGCCATCTCGGTAGTGGCGCAGCTGGTGGGCACGGGGCAGCAGAATATCCGGCTCTACGAGCGCCGGGGGCTCCTCGCGCCGGACCGCACTGCGGGTGGCACCCGGCAATACAGCGACGCAGACCTTGTGGTGCTGCGGCGGATCGGCCAACTCCTGGCAGAGGGGCTTAACCTGGCCGGCGTGGCCAAGGTGATGGAACTCGAGGCCGCCAACGCCCGGCTGCGGGCCGAACTCAAGCGGGCGCGCAGCCGCTGACGGTGCTCAGTCCTGGCTGGTGTCGGCGGTGGAGAGCGTCCCGGTGACCTGTTCGCCCGGAATCCGCGCCGTCCGCCAGGTGTCCAGCGCAATGACGCCGCCCAGGATCACGAGCGAGATCGAGAAGGCGCCCAGGGCGTCCGTCATCCAGTGGTAGCCGAGGTAGAGGCGGCTGACGGCGGCGAAGAAGATG
>NZ_KI914914.1:63599-67564 GCF_000520575.1 Arthrobacter sp. I3 | reverse complement strand
TCCCCGCCACGATGAAGGCGATGACAGCGGACATGGGGTTCTTCCGGCGCGAAAAAACCAGATACGTGGTCACCAGCAGGAAGTCGCACGCGCCGAGGACGTGGCCGGACGGAAACGAGAACGTGGAGTCGGCGCCGAAGAGCATGAGGTCGATCGGAGGCCGGTGGCGTTCGACGATGTGGCCGATGA
Source organism: Arthrobacter sp. I3 (assembly GCF_000520575.1). Taxonomy (NCBI): domain Bacteria; kingdom Bacillati; phylum Actinomycetota; class Actinomycetes; order Micrococcales; family Micrococcaceae; genus Arthrobacter; species Arthrobacter sp. I3. The sequence continues at coordinate 67,375 of NZ_KI914914.1, read as the reverse complement.
CCTGCGCCAGAATGACGCCGGTCAGCATGGCGCCGGCCAGGAGCATCGGCCGCCAGGCGTGCTTGGCGAGCAGGCCCCAGGCCACCGTCACGATCAGGACGATGATTGGCAGGCCGATGGGGCCGAAGATGATCGCAAGGATGATCATGATGATGGTGGTGGGTTCCGCGCGCAGGGTCAGGAGCCAGGTCCGCACGGGCTCATCCGCCGCAGAGATGCCGCCGTGCTGCAGGACTCCGGCGAGGATTACCACGAACAGTACGGCGCCCGCGATCATCAGGACGACGGCGGTCCGGTAGAGATTCCGGCGCGCCGTCACGCTCATGAAGCGCTCCTCCACGACGAACTTTTCGTGGAAGGTCCGCCACCGTCCCTGGGGTTTGCCTGCTTGAGCCTGTGCCATGTCGCTGTGCCGCCTTTGCGCCGTGTTGTGGATGGTCCCCGTTGAAGATTATCCCTGTTATTCACCGGGCGGCGGGCACATCGGCCGCCCGGGCTTCCCGCGGCAGGGTCCCGGTCAAGATGCCGATCCCCGCCACGATGAAGGCGATGACAGCGGACATGGGGTTCTTCCGGCGCGAAAAAACCAGATACGTGGTCACCAGCAGGAAGTCGCACGCGCCGAGGACGTGGCCGGACGGAAACGAGAACGTGGAGTCGGCGCCGAAGAGCATGAGGTCGATCGGAGGCCGGTGGCGTTCGACGATGTGGCCGATGACCTGCGCCAGAATGACGCCGGTCAGCATGGCGCCGGCCAGGAGCATCGGCCGCCAGGCGTGCTTGGCGAGCAGGCCCCAGGCCACCGTCACGATCAGGACGATGATTGGCAGGCCGATGGGGCCGAAGATGATCGCAAGGATGATCATGATGATGGTGGTGGGTTCCGCGCGCAGGGTCAGGAGCCAGGTCCGCACGGGCTCATCCGCCGCAGAGATGCCGCCGTGCTGCAGGACTCCGGCGAGGATTACCACGAACAGTACGGCGCCCGCGATCATCAGGACGACGGCGGTCCGGTAGAGATTCCGGCGCGCCGTCACGCTCATGAAGCGCTCCTCCACGACGAACTTTTCGTGGAAGGTCCGCCACCGTCCCTGGGGTTTGCCTGCTTGAGCCTGTGCCATGTCGCTGTGCCGCCTTTGCGCCGTGTTGTGGATGGTCCCCGTTGAAGATTATCCCTGTTATTCACCGGGCGGCGGGCACATCGGCCGCCCGGGCTTCCCGCGGCAGGGTCCCGGTCCGGCGGCCGGTTGCGTAACCCGCCGGCCGGACACTGCAGGGCCTTGCTGTGAGCCGCTTCACAGTGTAGCCTCCAACACAACTTGTGATGCTTATAAAGCAACTCTTAGGAATCAATGATGAGCTGGATGGAGAACAACATGGTCGAGGAAAAGCCTGACGGCGCCGGCGCAGGGCGGAACCGCGGCAAGGTCACCGACGTGGAGACCTACGGCATTGAGCGGATCCCCGAAAAGGACCGCAATGCCAGCGCCTTTGACTTGTTCAGGGTTTCGTTCGGCGGTGCCAACACCTTTGCCACCGCCTTCCTGGGCGCATTTCCGATCCTGTTCGGCCTGTCGTTCTGGCAGGGGCTCGCCGCGACGGTGACGGGCCTGGTTGTCGGCGCCCTCCTGCTGGCGCCCATGGCCGTCTTTGGCCCCACGAACGGAACCAACAACGCGGTGTCCTCCTCCGCCCACCTGGGCGTGCACGGCCGGGTGGTCGGATCATTCCTCTCACTGCTGACCGCGCTGGCATTTTTCTCCATCTCGGTCTGGAGCTCCGGCGATGCCCTGGTCGGCGGGCTGAACCGGCTGGTCGGNNNGCCTGCCGCAGGACATGGGCTCGTTCGCCGTCGCCTACGGCCTCTTCGGTGGACTCGTTCTGGTGGTCTGCGTCTACGGGTTCAAGTTCATGCTGCTGGTGAACAAGATTGCCGTCACCGCGGCCACTCTGCTCTTCGTCGTCGGCTTCATCGCCTTCGCGGGCGACCTCAACCTGAACTTCGAGGGTGCCTTCGGAACCGGATTCGACGGCGTCGGCGTCGCAGGGTTCATCCCGGCGTTCATCGGCGCGGCCCTGATCGTCATGTCCAACCCCATCTCCTTCGGCGCGTTCCTGGGCGACTGGGCGCGTTACATCCCGACCGCCACCCCGAAGCGCAAGGTCATGGGCGCGGCGCTGCTGGCCCAGCTGGCCACCCTTATTCCGTTCGTCTTTGGTCTGGCCACTGCGTCCATCATCGCCACCAAGGCGCCGGAATTCATGGACCCGGCGGCGCCGAACTACGTCGGCGGCCTGCTGGCGGTCTCCCCCGCCTGGTACTTCATCCCGCTCTGCGCCATCGCCCTGATCGGCGGCATGTCCACCGGCGCGTCTTCGCTGTACGGGACCGGCCTTGACTTCAGCAGCGTCTTCCCGAGGTTCAACCGGGTCCAGGCCACCCTGTTCATCGGGATCCTGGCGATCGCCTTCATCTTCGCCGGCCGCTTCGCCTTCAACCTCGTCCAGAGCATTTCCACGTTCGCCACCCTGATCGTGACCTGCACCGCGCCCTGGATGGTGGTGATGATCATCGGTTTCATCACCCGCCGCGGCTGGTACGACGCCGATGCCCTCCAGGTGTTCAACCGGCGCCAGACCGGCGGACGGTACTGGTTCAACCACGGCTGGAACCTGCGCGGCATGGCGGCCTGGCTGGTCAGCGCCGCCGCCGGGTTGAGCATGGTGAACATGCCCGGCCAGTTCCAGGGGCCCCTGGGCAACCTGGCCGGCGGTGTGGACATCAGTCTGCCGGCATCGCTGGGGCTTGCAGCCGTCCTCTACCTCGGGCTGCTGTGGATCTTCCCGGAGCCGCGCGGAGTGTTCCCGGCCGCCGGGCCGCGCTGGATCCCCTCGAAGGACACCCCGGTGCCGCCGGTCATCGATGCGGCTGGAAACACGGTCGCTGCCGGAACACCGGAGGCAGCCGCGCCGGACTTGCACGGCGACTTCGACACGGAACTGGTGGGCCAGCGGTGACGTGGTTCGATCTCAGCGTCCCGCTGCGCACGGGAATGCCTGTCTATCCCGGCGACCCGGAGGTCCGGATCGCATCGGCACTGACCGTGGAGGCCGACGGCGCCAACGTGCTCTCGCTCGGGCTGGGCTCCCATTCGGGTACCCACGCCGACGCACCCCTGCATGTGGGCGACGGCTGGGCAGCTTTGGACGAATTGCCGCTGTCCCTTTTCGGCGGCGTCGCCGAAGTCGTGGACGTCCGGGACGTGGCCCGCGGCGGCGCCATCACCGCCGCGCACTTGGCGGGAATCGCCCCGGCGGGCTCGGCCGGGGAGCCTGGGAAACCCGGGTATCCGGGCAGTCCAGAGAAAATCCTCCTGCTGCACACCGGCTGTGCTGCGGCGTGGGGAACGGAGGAGTACCTCAAGCACCCGTGGCTGGAGGCTGCGGCGGCGCAACTGATCGTGGACCGCGGCTACCGCGCCGTAGGCCTGGATGCCCTCAGCGTGGATCCCACCTCCCCCGGCGCCACGCACGGCGACCAGCAGGGCAACCAGGACGGCGGCCCGGCCGGCGGCGGCTTTCCCGCCCACGCCATCCTGGCGGGAAACGGCTGCATCATCGTGGAAAACCTCACCGGGCTGGAGCAGGTCCAGCGGGCCACTGACGCAGGATCCGACGTCGAGCTCTTCCTCTTTCCCCTCAGTATCCCCGGGGCCGACGGCGCCCCGATCCGGGCCGTGGCCCGGCCGCTGCCGGCCGGGGCGCTGCAGCCGGGT
>NZ_KI914914.1:56292-63499 GCF_000520575.1 Arthrobacter sp. I3 | reverse complement strand
GCCGGCAGCGCCCCGGGCGCTCAGCCGCGAAGAGGTCCAGGAGGCAGCCGACCGCCTGGTCGCCGCCTTCGCCGCCACGGACACCGAGGCCTACTTTGCGGCCTTCAGCCCGGAGGCGACCTTCATCTTCCATCCGGAAGCCCAGCGCCTTGGGTCCCGCTCCGCCTACCGCACCCTTTGGGACGGCTGGCTCGCCGGTGGCTGGCGTGTGCTCGAATGCCGGAGCAGCGAGCAGGATATCCAGCTCCTCGGGGCTACCGCGGTGTTTTCACACCGCGTGGCCACGACGGTCCGGGTTGACCGGGACGGTGGCCGCGATACGAGCGATGAACGGGAGACCATCATCTTCTCCCGCGCCCCCGACGGCGGCATTGTTTGCGTCCACGAGCATCTTTCGGCCTGCCCGCAGTGATGCCGGGTGATTAGACTCACTGGGACCACCCGGGCCTGGGTGGATCTGCAGGTCAGCCGCCCGGGCCGCAATGTGCGGGCATTTGGCGTCCGCACGGGCCACGCGCACATGCGGCGTGGTGATTTGACGGGCCAATAAATATGACGTTACTGTTCCTGAATCCATTGGGGCCGACTAGAAGTACTCCAAGAAAGACAGAGCGATGACCACCATTACCGAGCCCATTGAGATCCAGGTCGACAACCGGCGCGTGCTCGACGACCGACTCAACGACGCCGTCCGCGGGCTGCAGCAGCTCGCCATGACAACCGGGACGCACGGCATTTTGCTCACGCGGCACAAGCCGGGCCACTACACCGCGGCCCTCTCCGACCAGGTCCCCTTCGGCATGACCCGGGAACAGGTTCACTAAGCAACCAGCACACCGGACGCTGAGAGCCGGACTCAAAAGAGCCAGGTCCCGGGCGGCTGAGCATCGACTCGCCGCCCGGGACCTTTTTGGTGCCTAAGGCACTGCCAGCCGTCAGTGCCGGTTGACGGTCGTGGCCGGGTTACCAGTCATGGACGGTGCCGTCGACGAGGCGGTTGTAGGGCAGGTAGGCCTGCTGGTAGGGGAACGCGGCGGCGGCTTCTTCGTTGAATTCGACGCCGATGCCGGGCTTGTCGCCGGGGTGCAGGTAGCCGTCGACGAAGGTCATGGATTGTTCGAAGACCTCGTTGGTTTTGTCCGAGTGCTGCATGTATTCCTGGATGCCGTAGTTGTGGATCGCCAGGCCCACGTGCAGCTGCGCGGCGAACCCGACCGGGGAGATGTCGGTGGGGCCGTGGAAGCCGGACTTGATCTGGTACTGCGCGGCGTAGTCCATCACCTTCTTCAGCGGGCTGATCCCGCCGAAGTGGGTGGAGGCTGCCCTCACGTAGTCGATCAGCTGTTCCTTGATCAGGGCCTGGTAGTCGTAGACGGTGTTGAAGATTTCCCCGATCGCGAGCGGGGTGGTGGTGTGCGCCCGGACCAGGCGGAGGGCTTCCTGGTTTTCGGCCGGGGTGCAGTCCTCGAGCCAGAACAGGTCGTAGGGTTCGAGCGCCTTGCCCAGCTTCGCGGCCTGGATCGGGGTCATCCGGTGGTGCCCGTCGTGCAGCAACGGGAGGTCCGGGCCGAACTCGTTGCGCACCGCCTCGAACACGGTCGGCAGGTGGCGGAGGTAGGCGCGGGTGTCCCAGTCCTCTTCCTGCGGGAACGCGCCGCGCCCGGCCGGTTCGTAGTCATAGCGTTCCCCGGAGGCCTGGGCCTGGGCCGCGACGCCGTAGACGGCCTTGATCCCGGGCACGGCGGTCTGGATCCGGATCGACTTGTAGCCGAGCTCCAGGTGCTCACGGACCGAATCGAACAGCGAGGGCAGGTCCGCGCCGGAGGCGTGCCCGTAGGCGCGCAGCCCGTTCCGGGACGCCCCGCCCAGGAGCTGGTAGACCGGCATCCCGGCGAGCTTGCCCTTGATGTCCCACAGCGCCATGTCCACCGCCGCGATCGCGGCCATCGTGACCGGGCCGCGGCGCCAGTACGAGGACCGGTACAGGAACTGCCAGGTGTCCTCGATCCGGTGCGGGTCCTTGCCGATCAGCAGCTGCGCGACGTGCTCCTTCAAATAGGCGGCCACGGCGAGCTCGCGCCCGTTCAGGGTCGCGTCCCCGATCCCGGTCACGCCGTCCTCGGTGGTGATCCGCAGGGTCACGAAGTTCCGGGAGGGGCTGGTGACGAACACTTCAGCGGCAATGATTTTCACAACAGGTCCTTTTCTGCTCTTACAGGGGGTGTCTTAGTTGCCCGGCGCCGGCCGGAACGGTGGCGGCACCGTCTGCACCGCCGGCGGTGCCGGCGGTGCCGGACGGCCGGACGCCGGCCGAAGAACCGTCACCGCCGGTGCGGCGGGGCTTAAAGCGGGGGCTTAGCGCTGGGTGGTTCCGCCCGGCGTGGTCCCGAACAGTGCCAGCTCCGCACGGCCGGGCAGGCCTTCCCAGTCCCCCGCGGTGCTGACGGCGAAAGCTCCCGCCAGGGCGCCGCGCTGCAGGCGGCCAGCGACGTCGGCGCCGTCGAGCAGGGCGGACAGGTAGCCGGCGGTGAAGGCATCCCCGGCGCCCACGGTATCGATGCTGGTCACAGGCACGGCGGGCACTTCCCATCGCCCGTCGGCGGTGTGGACACCGGCACCGGCGGCGCCGCGCTTGACCACGACTTCGCGGACGCCGCGCTCCAGCAGTTCGGCGGCCATGGCTGTTTCGGCGGCATCTGCATCTGTATCGGCATCGCCGGGGTGCGGTGATCCCTCCGGGCCAGCACCCACCGGGGCCGCGACCAGCCCGAGCTCATCGTCGGAGGCGATCACGATGCTGGCGTGCCGGGCAAGCGGCGTGAGCGCGGCGCGGGCCTCCTCCCGGGTCCAGAGCTTGCTGCGGTAATTGACGTCGAGGGACACCTCCATGCCTTCGGCGGCGGCGCGCTCGGCCGCGTACTCCACGGCCTTGCGGGCGTCGGGGCTGAGGGCGGCGGTGATGCCGGTCAGATGCAGGATCCGGGCCCCGGCCGCCAGGGCACGGTCCAGGTCCTCCCGGCCGAGGGTGGACCCGGCGGATCCGGCGCGGTAGTAGAAGGCCCGGGTCACATCCGCGGTGCGCTGTTCAAGGAACATCACCCCGGTGTTCCTTGCCGCGTCAATCCGGTGCCGCAGCCCGATTCCCTCGGCGCGCAGCTGCCGCAGAATGTACTCCCCGTGCGGGTCGGCGCCGACAACCCCGGCCCAGGTGACGCTGTGCCCGAGCCGGGCGACCCCGACGGCCACGTTCGATTCGGCCCCGGCCACGTGCATGCCGAGGCTGCCGCCGGCGGACAGCGGGCCGGTGGACCGCAGCGAGACCATGGACTCGCCAAACGTCAGCAGGTCGACGCCCTCCCCGGCCAAAGCCGGGCCGACGGCGGCCATCAACGCAGGCTCTCCGCGCGCGGGCGGCCGAACCCGGCGGCCAGGGTCACGAAACCGCGGGCCCGCTCCCGCATCGGGGCGAGGTCGCCGCCGGAGCCGGCATCGCCGAACAGCGGTCCGCCGAGCCCCACGGCAATGGCACCGGCTTCCCAGTAGCCCTCGGCTTCATCCAGCCCGACGCCGCCGACGGCGATGAAAGGGATCCCGGGGAACGGGTCGCGGAGCGCCTTGAGGTAGCCCGGACCGCCGATGGAAGCGGGGAAGAGCTTGACGGCCGTGGCGCCGCGGTTCATGGCTTCGTGGGCCTCGCTGGGTGTCAGCGCACCGGCGAGCACAGGCAGTGCCAGCCGGGCCGACTCGGCAATCGACTCTGCCAGCGACGGGGTCACCATGAACTGGCCGCCCGCCTCGGCGACGCGGGCAACGTCCTGGGCCGTCAGCACCGTTCCGGCACCGACGAAGCAGCCCGCGGGGGCGGCCGCGCGGACTTCCCGGATGGCTTCAAGGGCCCGCGGCGTGGTGAGCGCTATTTCGACATACCGGAAGCCCTCCTCCATCGCCGCGAGGGCTGCCTTCGCGGCGGCCGCGCCGTCCGTGCCGCGCACAATGGCCACCAGCCGGCTTTCCTGGATCCCGGCCAGCAGCAGTTCGGGCGTCAGGGTGTTCTCCATGTCAGGCTTCTCCTTCGAGGCAAATACGTCGGGGCAAATACGCCGGGGCAACAGGTCCGGTCCCAGCGTTCCGGCGTTCACCACTCGGCGAAGGCGCCGTCGGGGTGCCGCCAGACGGGACCGCGCCAGGCATGCCCGCGCTTGTCCGCGGCCCGGACCACGGCCTCGTCGATCTCGATGCCCAGGCCCGGACCGGTGAGCCGTTCGATGTGTCCGTCCACGAACTTCAGCGGGGACTTGTCCACCACGTAGTCCAGGACTTCGGCGCCCTGGTTGTAGTGGATGCCGATGCTTTGCTCCTGGATCAGGAAGTTGGGCGTCGCGAAGCCCACCTGCAGGCAGGCGGCGAGCGCCAGCGGGCCCAGCGGGCAATGCGGGGCGAGCTGGACCTCGTAGATTTCGGCGAGCGAGGCGATTTTGCGGACCTCGGTGATGCCGCCGGCGTGGGAGAGGTCCGGCTGGGCCACGGCGATGCCGGCCTGCAGCGCGGGCAGGAATTCCTGCCGGCTGTAGAGCCGCTCACCGGTGGAGACCGGCGTCGTCGTGGAGGACGTGAACTCGCGCAGCAGGTGCGTGTTTTCCGGGACCACCGGCTCTTCGAGGAAGAACGGCCGGTACGGTTCCAGCAGCGGCGCCACCCGGCGGGCGTTGGCGAGGCTGAAGCGGCCGTGGAAGTCGACCGCGACGTCGCGGTGGTCGCCGAGGACCTCGCGGGCGGCGGCGACGCGGCGGACGACGCCGTCGAGCTCGGCCACGGAGGCGATGGGGCTCATCCGGCCGCTGGCGTTCATCTTGACCGCCGTCAGGCCGACCTCCAGCTGCGCGCTGATCTGGTCCGCCACCTCATTGGGCTCATCCCCGCCCACCCAGCCGTACATCCGGATCCGGTCCCGGACATGGCCGCCGAGAAGCTGGTGCACGGGCGTGTTGAAGTGCTTGCCCGCGATGTCCCAGAGCGCCTGGTCCAGGCCGGACACGGCGCTGGCCAGGATCGGGCCGCCGCGGTAGAAGGACCCCTTCGTCATGACCTGCCAGTGGTCCTCGATCCGCAGCGCATCGTTGCCGATGAGCAGCTCCGAGAGCTGGTCGACGGCGGTGCGTACGGTTTCGCTGCGGCCTTCGCAGCTCGCCTCGCCCCAGCCCACGATCCCGCTCTCGGTCTCGACCCGGACGAAGAGCCAGCGCGGCGCGACGAGGAACGTTTCAATCCTGCTGATGAGTGTCATCTGTTGCCTAGCCCTTGGTCGCGCCGGCGGTCATGCCGGAGACGATGTACTTCTGCGTGAAGAGCGCAATGATCATGATCGGAATGGTGACCACGGTGGCGGCCGCCATGAGTCCGCCCCAGTCGATGCTCGCGTAGGAGACGAAGTCGAAGATCGCGACCGGCAGGGTCTTGGTCTTGGAGCCGGAGAGCACCAGGGCGAACATGAAGTTGTTCCACGAGAAGATGAAGGACAGGATGCCGGCGGTGGCCATGCCGGCGACGGAGAGCGGCAGGGTGATGCGGCGGAAGGCGCCGATCGGGGTGAGGCCGTCCACTTGGGCCGACTCCTCCAGCTCCAGCGGCAGGGAATCGAAGTAGCTCATCATGATGTACACGATCAGCGGCAGCGCGACGAACATGTGGCTGAGGATCAGCACCTCGAAGCCACCCACCATCTTCAGGTTGGAGAAGACGTAGTACCAGGGCACCAGCAGGGAGACGCCGGGGATGACGCGGGCCATCAGGACCACAAGGGCCGAGCGGTGCATCGTGAACCGGCTCATGGCGTAGGCGGCGGGCACGCCCAGGACCAGCGACAGGGCAGTGGAGACGAAGGCCACCCAGAAGCTGTTGAAGATGAAGACGAAGTAGTTGTTCCGCTGCAGCACATTGGCGTAGTTCTCGAACGTGGGGGTGAACATGAACGACTTGCCGGTGTCGTAGATGTCCACGTTGGTCTTGAGGGATGCCAGCAGCATCCAGAACAGCGGGGCGATCAGGAACAGCACCACGGCCACCAGTGCCGCCACGCGGAACACCTTGTACGCGCGGGTGCCCAGCGGCTTCCGGGGGCGCGGCGCGATCTTGGCCGGCACGGCGGCGACCGTTTGGGGTTCGGTGTTTTCGGACACTACGGTCATTTGCTTACCGCTTTCTTGCGCATGGTCAGCAGCCACATGGAGCCGATGATGATCATGAAGAACAGGATCAGCACCGCGGAGGAGAGCCCGTACTGGTTGTAGTCGAAGCTCAGCCCGTAGGCGTAGACGTTGAGCGTTTCCACTTCGTGGAAGGACCCGCCGCCCTTGCCCTTGGTGGCGTAGAGGATGTCGAAGGTCTTCAGTGCGTCGATGCCCCGGAGCAGGATGGCGACGATCACGGTCGGCATCATGAGGGGCAGCGTGATGAAGAAAAAGCGCTGGAAGGCGTTGGCGCCGTCCATCCGGGCCGCCTCGTCGGGTTCCTCGGAGAGCGAGGTCAGTCCGGCCAGCAGGATCAGGACCACCATGGGGGTCCACTGCCACACGTCCATGAAGATGGTGGTGCCGAGCGCCGTGTCCTGGCCGGAGAGCCAGGGCTGGGCGGGAATCCCGACCATGCCGAGCAGCTGGTTGACGAAGCCGATGTTGGGATCGAAGATCAGCCGCCACATCATGCCGACGGCCACGGGAGTGGCGACGAGCGGGAGCAGGATGGCCACGCGGACCCATTTTTCGCCGCGGAACGGGCGCCACAGCAGCAGCGCAATGCACATGCCGAGGACCACTTCGCAGGCAAGGGCAACGCCGGTGAAGCTCAGCGTGCGGCCGACGGCGGGCCAGAAGCGTTCGACGTCGGAGAGGACCGTGAGGTAGTTCTGCACGCCGACAAACTCGGAGGCCGCCCGGACCGAGCCCTGCGAATCGGTCAGGCTCAGGTACAGGGTCCAGCCGAGGGGGAAGACGATCAGGACGCCGACGAAGATCATGGCGGGGGCGGCGAAGAGCCATTTGCGGTGCCGGTTGGCCCAGCCGGAGAAGTTCTCGCGTGCACCGGGGGTGCGGGCGCCCTTGCGGCCGGACGGCGGCTGGGTCTGGGCGCTGCGGGGAGTGGTCAATACAGACATGGTTCACCTAAGGAGTTGGGGGTGAAGTGAAAAGCTGGCCGCGGCGGGACGGCATGG
>NZ_KI914914.1:44637-56192 GCF_000520575.1 Arthrobacter sp. I3 | reverse complement strand
GACCGCCGTCCCGCCGGGCTGTTTGGTGCTCAGGCGCAGTGCTCAGGCGCGAAGCCTGGCTGGCGCGCTGGGGCGTTACTTCTTTTCGCTGTCCAGGAACTTCTGGAAGGCGTCGTGCGCCGTGTCGGCTGCGGCGGACGAGTCAGAGCCGGTGATGGTGGCGACGATCGGGCCGCCCACGATTTCGCGGGCCTTGCCTACGGTGACAACCTGGGGACGGTCGTGCCCGACGCCGTTCTTGGCGCTGGCGGAGATGGCCTCGGCGAGGTCCTTCGGGTAGGTAGAGGTGCCGGCCTGGTCAGCCCAGACCGACGCGCGGGGTCCGGGGACTCCGGCCTTCTGCGCCTCGAGGGTGCGTTCCTTGCTGGTGGCCCACTGGATGAACTTCCAGGCGTTGTCCTGGTTGCTGGATGCCTGGTTGATGGCGAGGCCCCAGGACGGGATGTTGTACGGCTTCGAACCGGCGGGGCCGGCGGGCAGTGCGGCGAAGCCGACGGTGTCGGCGACCTTGGACTTGGCCGGGTCGGTGGCGTTCTTGTAGAGCGAGTCGGCCTCCGTGTAGAAGGCGGCCTTGCCCTGGGTGAAGATCGCCATGGCCTCGGGCCAGCTCATGTCGGTGCTGACGTTGGCGGGGCCGTAGTTCTTGATCAGGCCGCCGTAGAACGCGTAGGCCTTCTTCGCGGCGTCGGAGTTGACGGCGGACTTGCCGCTGGCGTCGGTGAAGTCGCCGCCGAAGCTGTACAGGAAGCTGGAGAACTGGGTGACGGCGGCGGACTTGCCGGTGCGGGCCACGAAGCCGGCCGTGCCCGGGGAGGAAGCCTTGATGGCCTTGGCCGCGGCTTCGAGTTCGTCCATGGTCTTGGGAACCTCCAGGCCGGCGGCCTTCAGCAGGTCCTTGCGGTAGTAGAGGACTTCGCGCTCGGTGATGATCGGGACGCCGACCACCTTGCCGTCAGCGGTGGTGGCCTTGACCGGGCCCTCCTGGTAGTCCTTCCAGTCCCACGCGGCGTCCGAGGAGACCTTGGTCGTCAGGTCCGCGAGGTAGCCGTTCTTCGCGAACGCCTTTCCTTCCTGGAGCGGGCGGTACATCATGACGTCGATCTCGTCGCTGCCGGCGTTGAGCTTGACGTTGTACTGGTCCGAGAGCTGGTCTTCGCCCAGCTGGGTCAGTTCGACCTTGAGTCCGCTGGACTTCTCGAATTCCGGAATGGCTGCCTTGATGCCCTCGGTCCAGACGTGGTTGGCGAGGGTGACCCGGACGGTGCCGGAGGTCTTGGCATCGGCGCTGCCGCTGGCCCCGCCGCAGGCAGTCAGGCCCAGGGACAGGACGGCGGCGACGGCCGCGTACTTCGCAATTGAACGTCGCTTCATTACGACTTCCTTTGGTTTTCAGGGCTGGGCGTCTCTGTCCAGCCGGCTGCAAATGCATCTTTACATCTGCTCTGGAAGTGATCTTAGGTAAATAAAGCAGATTTATACAAGGCCTTGTGGGCCGCCAGTATGATTTATTTATGAAAACTCCAAAGGCGGAGCCAACAGCAGACCTGCATGCCGTGCTGCTCCAGAACCTGGGGCTTTCCATCGCCGAAGGGACGCTGGCACCGCACTCGATCCTGCGCCTGGACGAGATCGAGGCCCGGCATAACGTCTCCCGGTCCGTGGTGCGGGAGGCCACCCGCGTGCTGTCCTCCAAGGGGATGCTGGAGTCGCGGCGGCGGCTGGGGACGGTGGTGCAGCCGGAGGAATCGTGGAACGCGTACGACCCGCAGGTAATCCGCTGGCGGCTGGCCTCGTCAAAGCGGCTGGAGCAGCTGCAGGCGCTGAACGAGCTCCGCGGGGCAATCGAACCGGCGGCCGCCCGGCTCGCTGCCGGGAGGGCTTCCTGGGATGCCGGGAGCGACCTCGTCTCGCTGGCCGCACGGCTGTGGGCATCCGGCCAGCGCGGAGACCGGGACGAGTTCCTGCGGCTCGACATCGAATTCCACGCGTCAGTACTCCGGGCCTCCGGCAACGCCATGTTCGCCCAGCTGCATAACCTGGTCACCGAAGTGCTGACCGGGCGCACCCAGCACGGCCTCATGCCGCACTTGCCACACCACGAGGCCCTGCAGCTGCACGTCGATGTGGCCAGCGCCATTCAGCGCGGCGAGGCGGATGCCGCGCACGCCGCCATGAGCAGGATCGTGGAGCAGTCCACGGAGGAAATGGGCGACATCTGGTCCAGCTATCATGCCGGCGGCCCCGCCTCCCCGGAAGGGCAGCACTCCCCCGAATGACAGCGCGGGGTCACTTCCGGCCCATCGCCCCCCCCGGACCGGCGCTAAGTGACCCCGCGTTGCCTTGTTAGCCCGTTGCCCGGTTAGCGGCCGCCCTCGAGCTTCCGGCTGCGCTGTTCCTGGGCCATCGGTCCGTACGGATAGACGCCGACGCGCGGCCGGCTGGCCTCGGTCAGCCGCTCCGTCTCCTCCGCTGTGAGCCGCAGGTCCGCGGCCGCGAGATTGTCCGCCAGTTGCGCGGTGGTGCGGGCGCCCAGGATCACCGAGGTGACCGCCGGCCGGTCCGCCAGCCAGGCCAGCGCCACCTGGGAGGGGCTCACGCCGTGGCGTCCGGCGGTCTGCTCCACCTCGGCAATCACGTCCCAGGTGCGCGGATCGGCGTTGCGGGCCTCCCAGGCCTCCATCCCCCGCTTGGGGTTTTCGCCCAGACGGGTGGCCCCGGCCGGCGGCTGGTCGCGCTTGTATTTGCCGGACAGCCACCCGCCGCCCAGCGGCGACCATGGCAGCAGCCCGATCCCGGCGTCGAGTGCGGCCGGCACAATTTCCGACTCGATCTCACGGACCAGCAGGCTGTACTGCGGCTGCAGCGTCACCGGGGCACTCCAGCCATGGGCCTTCGCCACATGGACGGCCTTGGTCAACTGCCAGCCCAGGAAGTTGGAGAAGCCGTAGTAGGCGATTTTGCCGCTGGTGACGGCGTCGTGCAGGAACCGGAGGGTCTCCTCGAGGGGCGTGACAGGATCCCACGCGTGCAGCTGGTAGAGATCGATCTGTTCTACGCCGAGTCGGCGCAGCGAGTCATCGAGTGCCCGGACCAGGTGCCGTCGGGAGGTTCCGACGTCGTTGGGGGCCTGGCCCATCGGGAAGCGGCCCTTCGTGGCCACCACCGCCCGGTCCCGGACCTCGGCCCGGTCCGCCAGCCACCGGCCGATGATTTCCTCCGACACCCCCGAGCTGTAGACGTCGGCGGTGTCGATGAAGTTGCCGCCCGCCGCGAAGTAGTCATCCAGGATCGCGCGGGATTGCTCCTCGGTGGCCTCGGCGCCAAAAGTCATGGTGCCCAGCGCATAGTTGGAGACGACGGCGCCGCTGTTGCCCAGGGTGCGGTATTGCATGGAGCTCCTAAAGTTGGGGTCAGTCTTCAGTGGGGGTGGTGCGCAGCGGGTGGTAGTTCCGCCAGGTGTGCTCCGGCGCGTAGCCCAGCAGCCGCTTGGCCTTGTCGATCGAGAGCATGGTCTCGTGCTCGGCCAGGTCCTTGACCACTTTGACGTTCGGGAACACCTCGGCGGCCAGGCTTGCGCTGGAGCGGCTCATCACCGTGTCCTCGTTGGCGATGATGAACGCCTCGAACCCAGGCTTGCCGTGCTCCAGGGCTCGGGCCACGGCCTGGGCGCCGTCCCGGCCGTCAATGTAGCCCCAGAGATTCCACTTGCGCGCCCGCGCGTCGCGGTCGAAGGAGGGGAACTCCTCATAGTCTTCCGGGTCCATCACATTGGAGAACCGCAGGCCGGTGATGCTCAGGGCCGGGTCCCAGCGGGTCAGCTGGATGGCCATCTGCTCCTCAAGGTGTTTGACCAGGGAGTACGTGCTTTCCGGCCGGGCGGGATAGTCCTCGTCGACCGGGATGTAGGGAGGGTCGACGTCGAAAGGCAGCCCCAGCACCGTCTCACTGGACGCGTAGACGATTTTCTTGATCCCGGCCCGCCGGGCAGCCTGGAACACGTTGTACGTGGACTGCATGTTGTTCTCGAAGGTGGCGGCATCAGGGGCATGGCCCGGGGCAGGAATCGCGGCCAGGTGCACCACGGCGTCAAAGCCGGCATGGCGGTCCTCCAGGCCGAGGAACACGTCCACCACCTGGCCGTAGTTGCGCAGGTCCACCTCCGTGAAGCCGCGGCCGCGCACACCGGTGCGGTCCAGGTTGGTCACCTCGTGCCCGTCATCGCTGAGCCGCCGCACGACGTTTCGGCCCAGCTTTCCGCTTCCTCCGGTAACAGCAACTTTCATCAGGAACTCCTCGGGTGGCAGGCTCGGCTGGACGTCATGGTCCGGCCAATGGGCCGGCACCTGCTCCGGTGCCGGCAATCACCGTTCCACCCTAAGCGGAGGCGGCCGCGGTGCCCAGCCCCGCGTGACTTTCGGCCCTAGGCAGTCCCGGGGGCAGGGGCAAGGCTGGGGACCATGAACGGTGATCAGCGCATTGTCGTGGGTGTGGACGGTTCGGAGTTTTCGACGACGGCGCTCCGCCTCGCCGGGCGCATGTCCACCGCTCTGAACATCCCGTTGGAAGTCATCACCTGCCTGGGAACTTCTGATTTCTTCCTGGCCTCCCACCTGCCCGAGGACAGAACGCCCACCCTCGATGAGCTGGAGGAGACCGCCGAACGCCTCGTGGACCAGGCACTGGAGCGGGCCTTCGGCGAATCGCGTCCGGAAGGACTTAACCGCTCGGTCAAGTTCGGGGCGCCCGCCAAGGTCCTCGTCGAGGAAAGCCAGCACGCCGAAATGCTCGTGGTGGGCCGGCGCGGCAAGGGCGGCTTCCTCCATCAGGTCATGGGCTCGGTGAGCGCCGCCGTCGCGGCCCACTCCCACTGCCCGGTGGTGGTGGTCGGGCCGGAATCGGACGAGCCCAGGGGCCGGACCAGCGCATGAGGTCCCTCGCGTGAGCGGTCAGCACGTCCCCGGCCGGTTGCGCGGACCGCTCGCGGCGCTGGCCGCGGCATCGGCGGGTGCAGCCTACGTCCTGGCTGTCCGGCCGCGGCTCCTGCGCTGGGGGGCCACCACCCAGGAGGCCGCCGGTCCGCTCGCCGGGGACGAGATCGTGCCCGCCCCGCGCATGCAGAGCACCCGCGCGATCACTATTGCGGCCCCCGTGGCAGAGGTCTGGCCGTGGCTTGTCCAGATGGGCGCCGGGCGGGGCGGCTTCTACTCCTACGACTGGCTCGAACGCGGCGCGGGTCTGGGCATCCGGAGTGCGGACCGGATTCTCCCGGAGCTGCAGCGCCTGAAAGTTGGCGACGTCGTTCCGCTGTCCCCCGACGGCGGCCTTCCGGTCCGGCTCATCCAGTCCGGGGCGGCGCTGGGGCTGGGCGGAACCATCGATCTGCGCACGGGGAGGATGTCGCCGGCAGGGGTCCGTCCCACCGGGCGCCGGCTGGACGTCGGCTGGACGTTCGTGTTGCGACCTGCCGGGCCCCAGGCCACCAGGCTGCTGTCCCGCACCCGCTACGACTTTTCGCCCCTGGCGGAGGGTCTGGCCCTGCGTGCACTGCTGGAACCGGTGCAGTTCCTGATGGAACGGCGGATGCTCCTGGGGATCCGGTCCAGGGCAGAGGGCCGCCGGAGCTAGGGTCCGCGGACTTCGTGGTCCCGGCCTTCCCCGGTTCTGGTCCCCTCAGACGCCCGCGGCCCCTCAGACGCCCGCGGCCCGCGCGCCGGCACCGTTCGGCGGCAGCAGGTAGTCGATAAACCAGTCCCGCGCCAGGATGGCCGCCGCCGCGAGCGTGCCCGGCTCTTCAAACAAGTGCGTTGCCCCCTGCACGACGGCGAGCTGACTGGGACTGCGCATCATCGCCTTCGCCCGGCGGTTCAGTTCCAGGACCTCGTGGTCCAGGCTCCCCACAATCAGGAGCGTGGGCGCCTTGACGGCGGACAACCGCGGCCCGGCGAGGTCGGGGCGGCCGCCGCGGGACACGACCGCCGCGATCCGCGCCGACGGCTCCGACGCCGCCCACAGCGCAGCCCCCGCTCCCGTGCTCGCACCGAAGTACCCCAGAGCGCAGGAGGCCGTGTCCGCCCGGGTGGAAAGCCAGTCCGTGGCCGAGGACAGCCTGCGGGCCAGGAGTTCGATGTCAAAGACGTTGGCGCGGTGGCGCTCCTCCGCCGGCGTCAGCAGGTCCAGCAGCAGCGTGCCGAGACCGGCCTGCTGCAGGACGCCGGCCACGTACCGGTTCCGGGGGCTGTGGCGGCTGCTGCCGCTGCCATGGGCGAACAGCACCACGGCGCTGGCCGGCACCGGAAGGTGCAGCTGGGCCTGGAGCCGCACCCCGCGGGACGGGATCTCCACTTCCTCGTCGACGTCGGCGGCGTTGTCGGCGCGGGTCGCCGTCGAGGTCCAGAAAGGCGGCGGTGCGGCCTGGACGCGTTTGGCCGCAAGATCGAGCAGGCGCAGCACCTCGTCGTCGTCAGTCGGCGAGAAGTCCCGGTAGTGGTATCCGACGGCGGTGAACTGGCGCGGCGTCGCCAGGCAGACCACCTCGTCCGGTTCCGTCAGGTCGGCGAGGGTCTCGGCGGGGGCAACCGGAACGGCCAGGATCACGCGGGCCGCACCCTGTTTGCGGGCGACCCGGCAGGCCACGCGGGCGGTGGAGCCGGTGGCGATCCCGTCGTCGACGATCACCGCGATGCGTCCGGTCAGGTCGTGCCGGGTCCGGCCCTTCCGGAACAGGACCACCCGGTTTTCCAGCACGCCGCGTTCGCGTTCTTCAACAGCCTGGAGTTCCTCACCGCTGACCCGCGCATGGGCCAGGACCTCCTCGTCCAGGACTTTGGCGCCGCCTTCACCGATTGCCCCCATGGCGAGCTCGGGCTGGTAGGGAAGCCCAAGTTTCCGCACCACAATCACGTCCAGGGGAGCATCCAGGGCGGCGGCGACTTCGAAGGCCACGGGCACGCCGCCGCGCGGCAGGCCCAGGACCACAATGTCCTGGCCACGCAATTCCGCCAGACGCCTGCCGAGCTGCCTGCCGGCGTCGACCCTGTCTTCAAAGATGCTCATGGGCTATGGCTTTCAAGTCGAAGCGTGGGCCATCGGCCATCAGTCGTGTGCTGCTGAAACTGGTGCGCTCCTACGGGTTCCCCTAACCCGAACAGGACCAGGTGGCCGCTGCCTCCAACTATCCGCCCGCGCCCGAAACCCTGTGAGGGCCTTTGTGCCCGAGTTTGCGTCGACGGCGCCAGCCCGGCCCACGGTGGACGAGCAGCGGCCTGGCCGCCGGGATGCTGAAGCGGGCGGCCCGGCGGGCAATGCGGTGGGTCTGGCCGCGGTGCCGGAGCGCCGCCGGCCCGCGTGAGACAGGCTGCTGGGCGGCCCGGGAGTAGAACCAGACTTTCGCCATTTCCACCAGCACCAGGTACACCACTGCCATCCCGAGCAAGGCGAGGAAGAACGGCACAGGCAGCGGATCGAAGCCCAGCACGCCGGCCAGGGGCGAGAACGGCAGGTACACCCCGAGGGCCACCACGCCCAGGGAGGCACCGACCAGGCCCAGCGACGGCCTGCTCCGGAAGAAGGGCACGCGCCGGGTCCGGATGACGAAGATGATCAGGGTCTGCGTCACGATGGACTCGATGAACCAGCCGGCCCGGAATTCGCCCGGAACCGCGTCGAAGACGAAAAGCATGAGGGCGAAGGTCGCGAAGTCGAAGATGGAGCTGATGGGGCCAAACAGGAACATGAAACGCCGGATGAAGCCGATGTCCCAGTGCGATGGGGCCACCAGCTGTTCCTTGTCCACCCGGTCGCCCGGAATGGCCAGCTGGCCGGCATCGTAGAGCAGGTTGTTGAGCAGAATCTGGCCCGGCAGCATGGGCAGGAAACTCAACACCACGGAGGCCGTGGCCGCGCTGAACATGTTGCCGAAGTTGCTGGACGTGCCCATGAGAACGTACTTGATGGTGTTGGCGAAGATCCGCCGGCCTTCCATGACGCCCTCGGCCAACACCCCCAGGTCTTTGTCGAGCAGCACGACGTCGGCGGCGTCCTTGGCGACGTCGGTGGCGCTGTCGACCGAGATGCCGATGTCCGCGGCATGCAGTGCAAGGGCGTCGTTGACGCCGTCGCCCATGAACCCGACGGCGCCGCCGCTTAGCCGCAGCAGCCGGATGATCCGCGCCTTCTGTTCCGGCGACACGCGGGCGAAGATGCTCGCCTCCCGTGCGGCGGCGGCCAGCTCCGGATCGGACATGGCCTCCACGGCAGCGCCGCTGAGCGTCCCGCCGGAGAGCACGCCGAGTTCGTCACAGACCTTTTCGGCGACCCTGGCGTTGTCGCCGGTGGCGATCTTGACCGTAATGCCGAGCGCTTCGAGCTGGTCAAGGGAGGCCCGTGCATTGGCTTTGGGCCGGTCCAGGAAGATGAGGAAACCGGCAAGGACCAGATCCTTCTCGTCGGGCGGCGTCAGGTCCTCCAGGCCGCCCGCGGGTCGCGTTCCGACAGCCACCACCCGGGATCCGGCGTCGAACTGCTTGTCCAGCATCGCCTGCACGTCCGCCGGCGTGCCCACGCAGAGCGCCAGGACATCCTCCGGCGAGCCTTTTGTGATGATGCGGGCAGGTCCGTTCGCTTCGCGCACCAGCACGCTGGTCCGGCGGCGCTGGTGGTCGAAGTCTATGACGTCCAGCCGTTCGTAGCGCTCCGGCCGGAAGCCCGCCGTGTCGGGTGATTCCCAGAGTGCGGCATCCAAGGGGTTCAGGCCAACCGTAGAGAGCCTCGCCTCGGCGTATTCGGCCTCTGTCGCCAGCAGGCCGAGCGTGAGCAGCTCAGCGGGCCCGATGCCCGCGCCGACGGGCAGCGCGGCGGTGAAGCTGATCCGGCCATCGGTCAGCGTCCCGGTCTTGTCCGTGACCAGGATGTCCATGTCGCCCAGGTCCTCGATGCAGACCAGGCGCTTCACCAGGACCTTGCGCCGGGCCAGTTGCCGGGTGCCCGTGGCCAGGCTGGTGCTGACCACCGCGGGCAGCAGCTGCGGAGTGATCCCGACCGCGATCGCCAGGGAGAAGAGCAGGGATTCGATCACGGGCCGGTGCAGCAGCAGGTTTGCGACGAAGATGAGCGAGCTCAGTCCGATGGCCACCTGCAGCAGCAGGAAGGAGAAACGTTTGAGGCCCAGCTGGAACTCGGTCTGCGGCTGCCGTTCGCCCAGGCCCAGTGCAATCCGGCCGAATTCCGCCCGGCCTCCGGTGGCGACCACCACCGCAGTGCAGCTGCCGGACTGGAGCACGGTCCCCATGAAGACGCAGCTGGTCAGGTCCGCCAGCGGGGCATCCTGCGGCACGGGCGCAGGATCCTTGGCGACCGGCAGCGATTCCCCGGTCAGGATGCTTTCATCACACAGGAGATCCTTGGCCGTCAGCACCCGCATGTCCGCCGGAATGATCGCGCCGATCCCCAGGTGGACGACGTCGCCGGGCACCAGCGCGGTGACGTCGATTTCGCCCGGACTTCCGTCGCGGACGACGACGGCGCGGTGCGTGACGCGGGAATGCAAGGCCTCCGCAGCGCGTTCGGCCCGGTATTCGTTGCTGAACCCCAGCCCGACGCTGACCAACAGGATCACGCCGATGACGATCGCGTTCGTGGCGTCCCCGAGAAACAGTGAAAGCCCGGCGGTGATGAGCAGGAGGAGCAGGATGGGGCTGGCCAGCTGCCGGCCCAGCACCGACCACCCGCTGGCCGTGTGGGTCCGCACCGCATTCGGCCCTATTTCCGTCAGGCGCCTGCCCGCTTCGGCACCCGTCAGTCCGTTCCCGCCCGAGCCCAGCTCGTCCAACACGGCGGCAACGGGCCGGCCCGCGGCGCGGGCGATCGCCAGCGGGGCGGAGGGTGAGTCCTTGACGTCCAGCTCTGGCATACCGAATCCGTTCGCGACATTTCGCCTAAGGCACAGCTTATGCCCGGGACGAACGGTTCAGGAGCCGTCGGGTCCGGAGCCCGTGTGGAACCTGCGTTTCCCGGATGTATATACTCTCCCGGTACGGTTTTGCAGCGAGCCGTTGGATTGTTCTTCGATCCGGCCGCTGCCGTATCCGCCCCTTGCCGCGGTGGGAAGCACAGCCGGGTCGTCTTGACCTGAGTGAAACGGCACAACAGATAAGTGGTCAGCGAGTCAACCGCAAATTCAATAAACCAGCAGCTGCATGAACTGGTGCTCAGCAGCTCCGACGTCGAGGATTTCCTCTGGGAGCTGGCCCGCGTATCCGCGCGCAGCCTGTCCGAGCCAGGGGACGAGATCCTGTGCGGCATCACGCTCCTTCGGGAAAAGAAGGCGGCCACCGTCGCGAGCAGCAGCCCCGCCGCGCAGGCCATGGACGAAATCCAGTACACCTTCGGTGACGGCCCTTGCATGACGGCTTCCCGGGAACAGGTAACCGTCCACGTTGAGGACCTTGAACTCGATGGCCGTTGGCCGGAGTACGCCGCGGCGGTGCGGGGGCACGGCTTCCGGTCGATCCTGGCGCTGCCGTTCCTGCTGGAAGGCGAGACCCGGGCCGCCCTGAACCTCTATTCGCACCGGCCGGGCCGGTTCGATCACCGCGCCACGGAGCTGGCCCGTGACTTCGTCCACCAGACCTCCATGGCCCTGCGCCTCGCCGTCCGGTTCGCGCACAGCAGCGATACAGCCGCCAACCTCAAGGCCACCCTGGAGACGCGGACCGTGATCGACGTCGCCGTCGGCATCATCATGGCGCAGAACCGCTGCAGCCAGGACGAGGCGTTCGAGCTCCTGAAGTCGGCCTCGAGCGCCCGGAACATCAAGCTCCACGCCGTCGCGGCCGGCGTGGTTGAGTCACTCGGGCAGGGCCCCACCCGGACCCACTTCGACGTCTAACCCCGGCCCCGGGCAGCCAGTGCGGTCAGGCCGGGCTTCCGGGGAGCGGCTTGCCCGCCGCCGCGCCAAGGCCCGTGAACGCCAGAATGCCGTCCCGCACTTCGAGTGCCCGGTTGTGCTGGACGACGTGCCCGGTTCCCTGCACCTCCAGCAGCCGCCCGCGGCTGGCGAGCCCGGCCAGCCGGCGGCACCAGTCTGCATCCGCGATGGGGTCGTTGGCGCCGCGCACCACGAGGACCGGCGCGCTGACGCCGGCGATCTTCTGTTCCATGGGGTACTCCTTCATGACCTGCAGGGTCTTCAAGTACCAGGAGGGACCGCAACGCAGGTAGTCGGTGAAAACCAAGGCGTTCGAGGAGGGGCTCTCGTAGAACAGGCAGTCACGCCCCAGCGCCAGGGCCATCTCTGCCACGGATCCGTGCCTGGGGTCCACCACGGGACCCATCAGCACCACATTCGAGATCTGTTCGGGCTGCTGAAGGGCCGCCTCCAGGGCCATCTGTGTTCCCATCGAGTGCCCCACCAGCACTATTTCCGCAACGCCAAGCTGTTCCATGGCGCCGAGGATGTAACGGGCGTGGTCGGCAATGGACAGCTGGTACGCGGGCTTGGGTGTGGCGCCGAATCCAGGCAGGTCGATGGAGTAGGTCTCCATCGACCCGGCCAGGAG
>NZ_KI914914.1:41254-44537 GCF_000520575.1 Arthrobacter sp. I3 | reverse complement strand
GAGGCGAAGACGTGGCCGGCGTGGCCCGCGGCTGAAATCTCCAGGCGGACCGGACCGGTCATGCTGTGAACGACCGCGGCGGGGAGCACGGTTACAGGAGGGACCGCGAGGCAGCTGCCGGGGTCATGCAGGGCTCGTTTCGTCGCCGGGTGGTCAGCCCAGTCTAGTAAGCCTGCTGGCTAGAACCCTGACGCCGTGCGGGGCAGCCGGCCCTTCAGGATGATCCGGCGGATCAGTTGTCCCGTTTGTCCCGCTCCTCGAACTCCTCATCGAGGTCATAGTGCCGGAACTCCGTCTCCGGATTCGGCTCGCCCTCCACCACGTACTCATAGTCCAGTTGGCGCTCGACTTGGCTGTCGAGGACCTGAAGATCCTTGTCCGGCAACTTGCTGAGATCCTCCGGGAAGTCATCTTCCGGGCTGAGGTGCAGCTTCTCGGTCATTGCATGGCTCCCTTGGCCAGGGGATGGACTCGCGCTTGCACTGTCCTGGCTGCATTCAGGATAGCCCTTACTGCCGGCGCGGCCGAGGGCCCGATTTAGGCGGGCTCGGAGCCGACGTTCACCAGCCAGTCCACGCCAAACCTGTCCTTGCACATGCCGAAGACGTCGCCCCAGGGTGCCTTCTCCAGCGGCATGGCGACTGTGCCGCCATCGGCCAGCTTGTCGAAGTAGCCGCGGAGCTCAGCTTCGTTGGATCCGCTCAGGGACACGGAAAAGTTGTTGCCCGCGGTGTAGTCCATGCTGTTGGGCGTGTCCGCGCCCATCAGCACCATGCCGGCGTCGGTCCTGAGCTGGGCATGCATGATTTTCTCCTGCTCCGCCGGGTCTTCGCTGGCGTGGTATTCGGCGAAGGTACTCATGGTCAGTTCCCCGCCGAACACCGACTGGTAGAAGGTCATGGCGTCTTTCGCGTTGTCGCGGAAGCCGAGGTAGGGATTGAGCGTAGTCATGTCCGAAACTCCTTGCTGTTGGGGGCGCCGGCCGGGCGGCAACGACGACGGTGCACGGTACAGGGCATATCCTGCCGCAAAACCAACAGCGTGGGTAGGTCTCCGGCCGCGGAACCGGGCAGCCCGCGACTAAGCAGGTGAACGGCCGGCCGAGAGCGTCCGACGGCGGCCGGTGCCGCCGTCGGACGCTGCGGCGGGATTGCGGCTATGGCGTCTGGCCTGCGTGCTCGCCTTCGGCGATTTCCTCAAGGAGTTTGGCGTTGAAGGCCGGAAGGTCACGCGGGCTGCGGCTGGTCACCAGGCCCTGGTCCACCACGACCTCCTCGTCAGTCCAGATCGCGCCGGCATTCTTCAGGTCCGTCTGCAGCGTGTGGTAGGAGGTCAGGTTCCTGCCGCTGACCACGCCGGCGTCGATGAGCAGCCACGGGCCGTGGCAGATGGCGGCGACGGGCTTGTGCTGCTCGAAGAAGGCACGCGTGAACGCCTGGGCCTCCTTGTCGACTCTGAGGTGATCGGCGTTGACCACGCCGCCGGGGATGACCAGGGCGTGGAAATCGGCGGCGTCGGCCCGCCCCACGGCGAGGTCGACGGCGAACCGCAGCCCCTTTTCGGTGCCGTCATAGCCCTGCAGCTCTCCGCTCTTCGGCGAGACCAGGGTTGGCACGCCGCCGGCTTCCTTGACGGCATCCCACGGGCTGGTCAGCTCCACTTGCTCCACACCGTCCGTCAGCAGGAACGCGACCTTCTTGCCGGAAAGATTGTGCTCTGACATGTGTCCTCCTCGTGCCGGGCGCGGGCCGGGCAACATTCGTTCAGTGCCGGCGCCGCGCGCAGTGTCCCACTTGGTTTGCAGACCTAACTCTAGAAAGCCGCCAAGTCGTAAGCAAGCTGATGATGCATTGCAGGGACCCCGCCGGCACAGGACGGGAAGCTGAGAGAATGGGCCCATGGAAGTCGCTTTCGGGCTGCTGGCCCTCGTCGCCATCGTCTGTGCCTGCAGCGCACTGGGCCAAAGGATCAACATCTCCGTCCCCCTGCTGCTGGTGCTGGCCGGCGTGGTGTGCTCGTTCCTGCCGTTCGTTCCGACCATCGAGCTGAACCCCGAAATCGTTCTGGTCGGGCTGTTGCCGCCGTTGCTCTATGCGGCGGCGCTGCAGACCTCGCTGTTCGATTTCCGTTCCAACCGCCGCTCCATCGGCCTGTTGTCGGTCGGCTACGTCATTTTCGGCACCGTCAGCATCGGGCTGGTGGTCGCCTGGCTGTTTCCCGAGATCCCGCTGGCGGCCGCCATGGCCCTGGGCGCCGTCGTGGCGCCCCCGGACGCCGTGGCTGCGACGGCGATTGCGCGAAAGGTGGGCATGCCCCGCAGGGTTGTCACCATCCTGGAGGGCGAATCGCTGGTCAACGACGCCACGGCGCTGGTCTGCCTGCGTGCTGCCATCGCCGCGATCGCCGGAGCTGTCTCCGCCGCGGAGATTGCCGGCGGCTTCGTCCTGGCGGCCGGCGGGGGCGTGGCGGTGGGCGTTGCCGCGGCCTTCGTGCTCACCGCGCTCCGCAAGCGGATCCGCAACGTGGCCATCAACACTTCCACTTCCCTGATCGCCCCGCTTGTGGCCTACCTCCCGGCGGAAGCGATCCACGCCTCCGGCGTCCTGGCCGTCGTCGTCACCGGCCTGATCATGGGGACCAAGGCGCCGTCCATGCCAAACGGGGCGGCCCGGCTGAGCCAGCGCAGCAATTGGCACACGGTCCAGTTCCTGCTGGAGAACTCCGTTTTCCTCCTGATCGGGCTGCAGGTCCGGACCATCATCGAGGGCGTCCGGGATGACTCGCTGGGGCCGGAACGGATCTGGTTCGGCTGTGCCGCCGTGCTGCTGGCCGTGCTGGTCCTGCGTCCGGTCTGGGTCTTCCCCGCAACGTACCTGCCGCGGCTCATTCCCGTGGTCCGGCGCAAGGATCCCGCGCCGCCCTGGCAGTTTGCGGCGATTGTCTCCTGGGCCGGCATGCGCGGCGTGGTGACGCTGGCCGCCGTCCTGGTCCTGCCCGCGGAGCTGGAGCACCGGTCGGTCCTGATCCTGATGGCCCTCGTGGTGGTGGCCGGCACGCTGACCCTGCAGGGTTTCACGCTCCCGGCCCTGGTCCGGCTGCTGCACGTGAAGGGACCGGACCCGCGCGAGGACGCGCTCAACGAGGCGTCGCTGATGCAGATGGCGACGGCGGCGGGCGTGCAGCGGCTCCAGGAACTGCGTTCGGACGCCGATCCCCCCGAAGTCGTGGCGATGCTGAAACGGCGCACCCAGGAGCGCGGGCTGGCCGCATGGGAGCGGCTGGC
>NZ_KI914914.1:30658-41154 GCF_000520575.1 Arthrobacter sp. I3 | reverse complement strand
GGCCGCCGAAGCCGCCACCCCCAGCCAGCGGTACGCCCAACTCCGGCTGGCGATGCTGGACGCCGAGCGCACCAAGGTCCTCGAGCTGCGGCGCGGCGGCGGATACGCGCACGAGGTCCTGGTCAACGTCCTTGACCGCCTCGACGTCGAAGAGTCCATGCTGGACGCCGCACTGGAAGAACCGGACGCGGACGGCAGCGGCGGCGAGGGAATCGCCCGGCCCCGCGGCGTTTGTCCGCATCTTGAGTCCGCCCCGGATCTCACCGTCCCGTCTGGTCCCTTCTGTGAGGCGTGCGAACGGGAGGGGACGACGACGGTGCATCTGCGGATGTGCCTGCAGTGCGGCAACGTGGCCTGCTGCGATTCCTCGCCGGGAACCCACGCGTACAAACACTTCCAGCTCAGCGGCCACCCCGTCATGCGCAGCGCCGAGCCGGGCGAGGACTGGCGCTGGTGCTACCCGGACGAACTCCTTGGCTAGGCCGCAGACGCCAGACAGCGCCGTCCGGCGCAGGGCCCGGGCGCCCCTGTTCACCGCACCCTCCCCTCCGTAGGCTGGAAGGGGACCTGCTGGAAGTGGACCCTGCGAAGAGAAGGCGGCCCGCCGCCGTCGGACGAAAAGAGGACACCGTGGACAACCAAGACATCCTGGAGCGCATCAAGGACCTCGTGGAGGAGGAACACGGCCTCCGCGAAGGCTCAACCCAGTCTGGCGGGACCGGAAGCCCGGACATCCTCCGGCTGCAGCAGGTGGAAGAACAGCTGGATCAGTGCTGGGACCTGCTCCGCCAGCGGCGCGCGAAAAAAGACTATGGCGAGAATCCTGACGAGGCGGAAGTGCGGCCGGTCAGCGAGGTCGAAGGCTACCAAAGCTAGCCCCGGCCCTGACCTGACAGACAGGCAGGCAGGCAGGCAGGCAGGCAGGCCATGCTGATCGCGCTGCTGGGAGACGTCATGCTGGGCCGGCTGGTGAACCGGCACCTGGCAGCGGCCAGGCCCGCCTATCCGTGGGGCGACACGCTGGCGGTCCTGGAGCAGGCCGATGTCCGCGTCGCCAACCTCGAGTGTGTCCTGGCAGCCGGCGGCGAGCCCGAACCCGGAAAGATCTTCCACTTCCGCTCGGACCCGAAGAACGTGGCCAGCCTCCTCGCGGCCGGGATCGACGTCGTCTCGCTCGCCAACAACCACGTCCTGGATTTCGGCCAGGACGCGTTCGGGGAGATGCTGCCGGCGCTGGACGGCTGCGGCATCCTCCATGCCGGGGCCGGCCCCGACCTGGAGTCCGCCCGCCGCCCGGCCGTGTGGCGCGTGGGCGCCGTCGCCGTCGGATTCATTGCCTTCACGGACAACGAGCCCGGCTGGGAGGCGGGCACCGCGGCTCCCGGGGTCTACTACGTCCCGGTGGAGGATGTTTCCGTTGATGCCGTTTCCGTGACCGACGTTCCCGTTACCGACGGCGGCCGGCGCCGCCGGGCACGGCGGGACGGACTCTTGGAACTGGTCGCCAGGACCAAGGCCCGCGTCCAGGTCCTCATCGTGTCAGCCCATTGGGGCGGCAACTGGGGCTACGACGTCCCGGCCGGGCACCAGGACCTTGCCCGGGACCTCATCGAGGCCGGGGCCGACGTCGTGTTCGGCCACTCGCCGCACATATTTCGCGGCGTCGGCATCCACCGGAACCGTCCCATCATCTTCAGCACCGGGGACTTCATTGACGACTACGCTGTGGACCCGGTCGAGCGCAATGACCAGTCTTTCGTGTTCATGCTCGACACCGACGCCGGCGCACCCCGAACGCTTCGGCTGCATCCGACCATCATCGCCGGATTCCAGGCGCGACTGGCCCGCGGATCGGCACCCGGCATTGCCGCCCGGATGCAGCGGCTGAGCGGTCAGTTGGGCACGCTGGGCTCCTGGAACGCCTCCGGCCGCTGCCTTGAGATTCCGCTCGACAGGCCGGCGTTCTAAATCACAGGTTCTGGAAAGCAGACCCAAGGTTGGTCAAAGATCCCCCTGTTACCGTTCCGTCAGGCCGTGTCATCCGGTAGGCCGGATTTGAAAGGGGACAGCATCATGGGCGAACACGCCATGACGCCTCAGCAAGCCCGGATGGCACCGTTCTACTGGCCGCGATGGATCGTACTCATCATGGTTGTGGGGATGGTCGCGGTCTTGGCCCCAATTATCATCATCTCCGGATCAGCCACCGCGACGGCGCCGGCCAAGGGGAACTACGTGCCGCAGACGCGCACGTACTTCATCGGCGCGGATGAGGTCGACTGGAACTACGCGCCGACCGGCAGTGACCAGATCACGGGTGAGCCGTTCGACGAAACCGCCGCCGTCTTCACTCAGCAGGGACCGCAACGCATCGGCAGCACCTACATCAAGTCCCTGTACCGGGAGTACACCAATGCCTCATTCAGGACGCTCAAGCCCCGGACCGCTGCCGATCGGCATCTAGGCATGCTGGGGCCGGTCATCCGCGCCGTCGTCGGAGACACGATCAAGGTGGTCTTCAAAAACAACCTGGACCGCCCCGTCTCCGTGCATACCCACGGCGTCTTCTATGACAAGGGCAGCGAAGGTGCCCCGTACAACGACGGGACCAGCCCGGCAGATCACCGGGACGACGCTGTCGCCCCGGGGACCGTTTACACCTATAGCTACAAAGTTCCGGACCGTGCCGGCCCCGGCCCGATGGACGGCAGTTCCGTAATGTGGATGTACCACTCGCACACGGATGAAGTTGGCGATGACTACGCCGGCCTGGTTGGTCCCATGGTCATAACGAAGGCCAGCGCCGCGCGCACGGACGGCACCCCGGAGGATGTGGACCGCGAATTTTTCGTGCAGTTCAAGGTCAGCGACGAGAACGCCAGCCCATACCTGCAACGCAACATCACCAGGTTCGCCGGGGACCCGGCTTCGGTGGACCCGGGCAATGAAGAGTTCGGGGAGAGTAACTTGATGCACTCCGTCAATGGCTACGTCTTCGGCAACCTGCCACTGGACGCCATGACCATGAAAAAGGGCGAACGGGTCCGCTGGTACCTTATGGGCATGGGCACTGAGGTGGACCTGCACACCCCTCACTGGCACGGCAACACCGTGACGGCCCTGGGAATGCGCACCGATGTAGTGAGCTTGCTCCCGGCGACCATGGTGACGGCCGACATGGTCCCTGACGACCCCGGCACGTGGCTGTTCCACTGCCACGTCAACGATCACATCAGCGCCGGAATGCTGGTCCGCTACCGGATAACCAACGCATCGGCCCCCCGCAACGGCAACAGCGTCCACTCCGGCCACACGTCGTAACCGAAAATTCGTCGCGCCGGTGGCCCACGCGCGCCGGCAGAGGATCAGCGACGCGCCGTCCGCCGTCCCGGCCCTCTGGCGCCGCAGAACGGCATGCGTCCGGCGGCCACATGAGGTCCCGTTTACATTCCTGAAACATGCCGGTCACGCGAACTTCACGCCGTCGCGATTCCCGTAACGTGCCCGCAACTTATCGCCTCACTCCCGGAAACATGGCTCCGCGAGGATTAAATCCGGATCGGGGGGCCGGCGGCGACGTGTCCCGGTACGGAAGACTGACGAGAAGGGACCCGCCGGTGGAGCTCACTGCTGGAAGCGTCTGGATGATTGTGTCGGCAGCGATGGTTCTGCTGATGACCCCGGCCCTGGGCCTGTTTTACGGCGGGATGACCCGGGCCAAGGCCTCGCTCAACATGATGATGATGAGCTTCGTCTCGGTGGGGATCGTCGGCGTGGTGTGGGTCCTCTGGGGCTACTCGATGAGCACCGGGCAAGGTGTCCTCGGCGTGTTCGGCAACCCGTTCGCGAGCTTCGGCCTGAGCAGCCTCATCGGCTCGCCGGACCTGATCAAGGCCGGCTACAGCGCCACTTTTGCCATCCTCACCGTGGCCCTCATCAGCGGCGCCATCGCGGACCGCGCGAAGTTCACCTCCTGGGCCCTCTTCGTCCCCATCTGGATCACCCTTGTGTACTGTCCCCTGGCCTTCATGGTCTGGGGCGGAGGCCTCATGAGTGCCGGCGGCGCCGTAAGTGCCGTCTTCGGCCAGGTCATCGACTTCGCCGGCGGCACCGTAGTGGAAATCGCGTCCGGAACGGCGGCGCTGGTCCTGGTCCTGATCCTGGGCAACCGGCACGGCTTCGGCAAGGACCCCGGCCACCGCCCCCACAACATCCCCTTCATTATGCTCGGCGCGGGCATCCTGTGGTTCGGCTGGTTCGGCTTCAACGCCGGCGCCGCCACCACAGTGGAGCAGGCCGGCCTGATCTGGGTGAACACCCTGGCCGCCCCTGCCGCAGCCATGATCAGCTGGCTGGTGACGGAGAAGGTCCGCCACGGCCACCACACCTCCTTGGGCGCGGCGTCCGGCGCCGTCGCCGGCCTGGTGGCGATCACGCCGTCGTGCGCCAACATCAGCCCGCTCGCCGCACTGGGCCTTGGCTTCGTGGCCGGTGCCGCCTGCGCCGTGTTCGTGGACCTGAAATTCAAGTTTGGCTTCGATGACTCGCTCGACGTCGTCGGCGTCCACCTCGGCGGCGGCCTGATCGGCACGCTCGCCCTCGGTTTCATTGCGCTCCCGGTGGACGGTGCCGGCGGCGGGCTGTTCTACGGCGGCGGGCTCCACCAGGTCATCGCGCAGGCCGTAGCCGTCCTCATCACGGTGGCCGTGTCGGGCCTCGGGACCGCGGTGATCGGACTCGCCATCCACAAGACGATGGGTTTCCGGGTCAGCCGCGAGGACGAACTCGCCGGAGTCGACCGGTCCGAGCACGCCGAGACCGCGTATGCCTTTGCCGAACTGGGTTTCAGCCGGTTCAACCCGTTCGGCCACCACAGCGGTGCGGCCCACGCCGCGACATCGGCCCACGCGGCGGCGTCGGCCCACGCGGCCGGCCGGGCACCGGAAAACGCATCCGCACGCGCAAAGGAAGACAGCCTCGTCTGAGCCGGCCGCCGGGCCAGGCACAAGTTTTTCCAAAGGGCCCGGGTGTAAGACGCGGCCGGAGGCTTAAGATATGGGCGGGGGGCACTCGAATTAGCGAACTCGCTTAATGGGAGGCCACGATGTTCAGCCAAGCCAGCCGCAAGGCCTCAAAACCGAAGCTAACATCGGTGGCGCGGACCCCGCGCAGACACCGGCGCAGCTCCCTTCCCAGACCAGACACAGATTGGTTCGGGCGCGGGCTGGCCTCGCTGGCGGCCTTTGCCCTGGTGGCGGGCGGCAGCCTGATGGCGGCGGTTCCTTCGAACGCGGCCGCCCCCGCGCAAAACTACATCGTGGTGCTCAAGGACGGCGTCGTGGACGCCGGAGCGGCGGCGGCCGCCCAGCAAAGCGCTTACGGATTCACGGCATCGAAGGTCTACCGCAACGCTGTGAACGGCTACTCTGCCACCCTGACGGCGGCCCAGGCGCAACGCGTCCAGGCCGATCCCAGCGTTGACTTCGTCACGGCGGGCCGGACCTTCCAGCAACCGCGGGATCTTGGAACCGCGGCCACCCAGGAGACACCGCTTTGGCGCAAGCGGATCGCCGGAACCAGCTCAGACGTCCGGAAGGCCCTCGACCGGGGGCCAAGCCGGATCAACGTCAACGTCGCCGTGATCGACAGCGGCATCGATGCGACCCACCCGGACCTGAACGTCAAGGGCGGCGTTGACTGCCAGTCCGGCTCGCCCGTCGATGTGACCCCCGTTGACGTCCTGGGGCACGGAACATTCGTCGCGGGCGTAATCGGCGCCCGGAACAACCGCCTGGGCGTCATCGGGACCGCCCCGGGCACTCCGCTCTGGTCTGTCCGGGTGGTTGACGACGCCGGCCTGATCTCCGAGGAAAGCCTGATCTGCGCGATTGACTGGGTGACCTCGACGCGCAAGGACCATGACGACAGCAACGACATCGCCGTGGCCAACATCAGCATCGCCGGCGGCGCGGCGGACACACCCAACTGCGGCAAGGGCACGGACCCAATGCACTACGCCATCTGCCGCTCGGTCCGGGCCGGTGTCACCTATGCCGTCGCGGCCGGCAACGCCGGTGAGGACTTCGCCAACACCGTGCCGGCCACGTACGACCAAGTACTGACCGCCACCGCGATGGGCGATTTCGACGGAAAGTCCGGCGGGGATGCCGCCCCGATCTGCGGCCCCGACGACTTTTCGAAGTACGGGCAAAAGGATGACCAGCCGGCGTTCTTCTCCAACTTCGCCACCACGAGTGACGACAAGGCCCACACGGTCTCCGGCCCCGGCGTGTGCATGCTCTCCACCTGGCCCGGCGGCTACAACGTAAGCAACGGCACCAGCTTCGCCAGCCCGGCCGTGGCAGGGTCCGTGGCCCTCTGCATCAGCCAGAAGGCGTGCACGGGCTCAGCCGAGCACGTCATGGAGCAGTACCTGGACCTGACAAAGTCGTACTCTAAGCGGCACCATGACTACGGCTTTGGCGGCGATCCCATCCACCCGATCGGGGGGCAGTACTACGGATACCTGACCCAGACGGTGAGCTTCTGACGCTACGGCGGTGAGGAATCCGGCGGCGCAAGTCGCCGCACCAGCGGCCCTCGGCGAGTCTCAGCCGAGGGCCCAGCCGGGTTTCAGCCCAGCCGCCGGTTTCAGCCCAGCCGCGTTTCAGCCCAGCAGCGGGTTTCAGCCCAGCAGCCGGCGTTCATAGGCGAAGGCCACCAGCTGGAGCCGGGTCCCGAGGCCCAGCTTGCCCAGCACGCTCCTGAGGTGTGTCTTGACCGTCGCTTCGGATACGAACAGGCTTCCGGCGATCTCACCGTTGGCCAGTCCCTTGGCCGCGAGCAGGAAGACGTCCCGTTCCCGGGCAGACAGCACCTCCAGCGCGGACAGGTCCGGTCCCCCGGCCGGCACGGTCCGGGCAGCATGCTGGAACAAATCCTGCACTGATCCCGGCGCAATCACGGAGTACCCGGAGTACACCGTCCGGATCGCGGCGAGCAGGAACTCCGGTTCGGCGCTCTTGAGCAGGTAGCCGCTGGCCCCGGCGTGCACGGCGTCAACCACCGCCTGGTCCCGGTTAAACGTGGTCAGGGCGATGATCTTCGGCGCGCCGGTGCCTGCGGCCTCCGCCTGCCGCACGATCCGCCGTGTGGCGCCGACGCCGTCAAGGACCGGCATGCGCAGGTCCATGAGCATCACGTCGGGGCACCGTTCGACGGCGAATGCCGCCGCCTGCGCGCCGTCGCCGGTTTCCCAGGCCATCGCCATGTCGGGTTGGCTCTCCACCAGCATCCGGATTCCCGCCCGGAACAGGGCCTGGTCGTCGACGATCGCCACGGTAATGGCCGCCCCGGCATCAGCCACGGTCGCCGGCTTCGGCCAGCGGCATTCCCGGGCGCGCTGCAGTGCTTCCCGCGGGAACCAGGTCCGGCTCCGCGCCGGCGGCGGCAGCGTCGGCGTCGGCCGTCCTTGTGCCGAAGGGGATAAAGACGGTCACCCGGTACTGCTCGCCATCCGGGCCGGACGTCATCCAGCCTCCTGCGAGGTGGGCGCGTTCCCGCATCCCGGCGAGGCCGCGGCCCACCCGCGTTTCGGCGGCGGGGTCCGGGCTGTCCCTGCCGGTGGTGTCCGGGATCCCGGAGGCGGCATGCAGGGTCAGCCCCGGGCCGCTCCAGTCCATGTGCAGCCGCACGGCGGTGCCGCGGCCGCCGTGTTTCAGGGCGTTGGTCAGGCATTCCTGGATGATCCGGAATACGGCGAGCTGCTGCCCGGCGGAGAGCTCGGCGGGCGTGCCGGACTCGCTTTGTTCGATCTCGAGGCTGCCCTGCATGCGCGCCACGAGGGGCCCGACGTCGCTGAGCCGGGGCTGGGGCGTGACCATGCCGTCGTCGCGCACCCCCTCGATGACGCGCTGCGCGTCCACCAGGGCGCTCCGGGCCGACGTCGCGATGTTCTCCAGGGCGTTTAGCACTGCCCTCGGCTGGTCCTTGCTCAGGTAGCGGGTGCCATCCGCCTGCGCCGCGATCACGGCGAGTGAGTGGGCCAGGACGTCGTGCAGGTCCCGGCCGATCCGGGTCCGTTCCTGCTCCACGATCAGGTCCACTTCGGCTTCCCTGAGGCTGGTCTGGGCGATGGTCCTGGCCTGGAACAGGCTGCCGCGTTCCTGGTACATCGCCAGCAGAAGTCCGACGGCGGCGCAGGCTGCCGCGATCACCAGCAGCAGCGAAAAGAGTTGCCAGCCGTAGGCTTGAAAGGTCCACCGGTCGCTCATGTACAGCGGAAGGAACCAGCCGACGCCGTTACCGTAGCGCCAGGACAGCATCAGGAACGTCATGGCGCCGGCGAACACCACGTTGGCGGCCGCCGCGATGAAGCGTGTCCTTCGCCGGGCCGTCCATTGGATGAAAGCCAGGGACACGAACGCCCCGAGGTAAATGGCCCAGTGGTTGGCGTGCATCGCGGGAATGGCGTACCCCAGTTGGCCCGCGAGCAGCCCTGCCGTGAATCCGAGCGACGCGTAGGGCTTCCAGGCGGCGCAGGCAATCGCTGCCGTCATGAGGATCAGCGGCCACGTCCCCTCCCAGGTGTGGAGGCCGGCGCCCATCCGCCCGGCCTCGGCCACGCACCACAGCGTGAAGAAGAGAACGGCCGCCGCGGGGGCGCCCCAATGCCGCAAAACTTTCAGTAGTGGTTCCATGCTGTCACCCTATCCACGGCGGCTGTCACAGGCAGGTCACATCCGGCCGCGCTCCACCTTGGGGCCAGAAGATTCATCTTTCGAGCCAGCCCTCCGTCGATAGCGGGCGTAGTATGGCGGCCATGACCAAGGCAGCGGTTGAGGTCACAGCTCCCGCCGAAGCGGTGCCGTACTCCGTGCTGGACAGCGTGTTCTTCGTGGTGGGCGGCGTTGCGGCTGTGTGGCTGACCGCGCTGCTGGTGCAGTTGAGCTTCGAATGGGGCTGGGCGCAGGTCTGGTTCCTCTTCATCTTCTGGGCCCTGCTCGCCTATCTGGTGCTTCCCCGTCTGCACCGGATCCTGACCCGGCTCTACGTTCCGGACTACTTCATCGGCCGGGCGCGCACCAGCGACGGGCTGCTGGGTGATCCCGTGAACATAGCCCTGCTGGGATCGGAACCGCAGATCCATGGCGTGATGCGGTCCGCTGGCTGGACAAGGGCCGATGACGTGACCCTGGCCAGCAGCCGGCGGATCGTCTCCTCCACCCTCCTGCGCCGCAGCTATCTCGAGGCCCCGGTCAGTCCGCTGTTCCTGTTCGGCCGCCAGCAGGATTTTGCCTACCAGCAGGAAGTCGACGGCACGCCGGGCAAACGGCACCACGTCCGCTTCTGGCGGTGCCCGCCCGGCTGGCTGCTGCCGGGCGGGCTGGCCGTCGACTGGTTGGCGGCCGGCACGTATGACCGCAGCGTCGGGCTGTCCCTGTTTACCCTGCAGATCACCCACAAGATCGATGAGAACACCGACGCCGAACGCGACCATGTGGTCGGCGCCATTACCGGGGCCGATCCCGCGGCCGGGCTCAGGGTGATCCGTGATTTTTCCACCGGCTATCACGCGCGCAACGGCGGGGGTGACACCATCACCACCGACGGCAATCTCCCGATCGTCGATCTCAGGCAGACCGTCGCGGAGCCGACCGCTGCGGGCTTGCTTGCGTCCGTCACGGCCCCGGGCGAGGGCCGCACCCGGCGTCCTTCGACCACGATTGTCGGGGCGGCCTTCGTCGGTGCCCGCGCGGCGGCGGCCGCGCTGCTGGCCCTGTCCCTGGTGCTCTTCAAGGACGCGCACGTCGGCTCACTGGTGCAGCCCGTGGCTGGCCCGGCGGTCACGGAGGCCCAGGCGGAATTGGCCGTCAGCGCCGCAACGGTGCTTGTCCTGCTCTTTGCCGTGGCCGAGATCCTGCTGGCGTGGTTCGTGTTCCTCGGCCGAAACTGGGCCCGGACGGTGGCCATGGCGCTGAGCACGGCCGCCATCTGCTTCCAGGCCGTCGATGTTTTCTACGGCGGCCCGGACATCACCCTGAAGTCCAATCTCCCCGGCCTGACCCTGGACATCCTGTTGCTTCTGGCGCTCTCCAGCAAGCGGTCCCGCGACTATGCCCTGCGTCCCCGCAAGGAAGTCAAACGGGATTCCAGCCGTCCCGGCGGCCGGACGCCCTGAATCGCCAGGATCCAGGGGCCCTTGACAGCCCTCTCGCTGCGGGAGCTAGATGTTCAAATAGCCAGCAATCCACCGCAGGAGCAGCTAAGGAGCGGACATGAGCGACGACTCACAGGCGCCCGAGCGTCATCACAGCGAGACCCCCGCCGAAGGTGATGCAACGGCTGAACCCTTCGACGATCGCGCCCATTCCCAGGACGCGGCAGAAGGCCCGGACACCGACGACGAACCGGGCCCCACGGCCTAGCCTCCCTACGCGTTAGCCTCCCTACGCGCGAATTCGCCGGAACCCTGCGGGCTCGCCGGAACTTTCCGG
>NZ_KI914914.1:29182-30558 GCF_000520575.1 Arthrobacter sp. I3 | reverse complement strand
GGCGAGCGGGGAGGCTTCCGGCGAATTGGACTCGCATGCCCCGGCCGGTGTCCTGACGGTCCCAGCCGCACAGCGTCCTTAACCGGCGAAATATCTTCGCCTGCCCGGGTGTTGCTCCGGCATGACAACAATCGGAATCATCGGTGCAGGACACATCGGCGGCCAGATCGCCCGCAAGGCCGTGGAGCTCGGCTACGACGTCGTGATCAGCAACTCGCGCGGTCCGGAGACCCTGGCGGACCTCGTCGCGGAACTGGGGCCCAAGGCCCGGGCCGCGACGCCGGCCGAGGCGGCCGCAGCCGGCGACTTCGCCGTCGTCACCGTGCCGCTCAGGAGCCTCCCGGACGTCCCCGTGGAACCGCTGGCCGCCAAGATCGTCCTCGACACCAACAACTACTACTGGGAACGTGACGGGCATATCCCGGCCCTGGATGCCGGCGAGGCCACCACCTCCGGCCTGCTGCAGGAGCACCTTCCCCAGTCCAAGGTGGCCAAGGCTTTCAACCACATCATGTTCTCCCAGATCACCACGGACGGGACGCCGGCCGGCACCCCGAACCGCCGTGCCATGGCCACGGCGAGCGACTTCCCGGAAGCGGCCGAGCTGGTGACCAGGCTCTACGACGAATTCGGCTTCGACACCGTCAACATGGGCCCGCTCGCCGAAAGCTGGCGCACGGAACGGGACCGCCCGGCCTACGTGATCCGGCAGAACGCGGCCGAGCTCACCGAGAACCTGGCCAAGGCTCCGCGCACCATCTGACCCGTCTTGGCCCGGGCGCACGAATTCGCCGGAAGCCTGCGAGGTCGCCGGACTTTTCCGGCGAACGGGCAGGTTTCCGGCGAATTCGGCCGTGTGTGTCTGAGTGGGCGCTAGGAGGAGACCCCCACGGCCGCCGCAGTCAGGTCGGTCAGCTCAACCGGGGCAGGGCGGGCAACCGTGCTGCCGATCCGGACCGGCGCACCCGTGTGCGCCGACTCCAGCACGGACTCCATCACCTCCAGGGCGTGGAATGCCAGGGCACCGCCCGCCCTGGGTTCCTGGCCCGCAGGGGTGCGGATGAGATCGGAGATGCCGAAGCCCCGCCCCGATTCCACATAGCCCGCGGAGGCGGGCAGGGTCTCCCAGTCGTCTGCACCGAGGGCGAAGAGCTGCACGTCGCCGTCGAAGTGGTTGGGGTCCGGGACCACGAGGGAGCCGTGCTCGCCGTGGATTTCGATGTTGGGGCTCTTGGTTTTCACGGCGTCGAAGCTCATCACCAGCGTGGACAAGGCCCCCGAGGCGTGGACCAGGACGCCGGTGACGTGGGTGTCGGTTGCCACGGGCACGTTCTGGCCTTCGCGTGGGCCCGAGCCGATGGTCCGCTCGTCGCGGG
>NZ_KI914914.1:13190-29082 GCF_000520575.1 Arthrobacter sp. I3 | reverse complement strand
CCGAGCCGATGGTCCGCTCGTCGCGGGTGTGGCTGGCCGCACCGATCACCGAGTCCACGGGTCCGAGCAGGGTGACCAGGGCGGAGACGTAGTACGGTCCCATGTCCAGCAGCGGGCCGCCGCCGGGCTGGTAATAGAAGTCCGGGTTCGGGTGCCAGCGCTCATGCCCCGGAGTGACCATGGTGGCGGTCGCGGAGATGGGCCGGCCGATCAGTCCGTCGTCGATGGCTTTCCGGGCGGTCTGGATCCCGGTGCCGAGCACGGTGTCCGGGGCGCAGCCGAACACGACGCATGCTGCCCGCGCGGCGTCCAGCACCTGCCGGGCCTCCGCGGTGGTTGCCGCCAACGGCTTCTCGCCGTAGACGGATTTGCCGGCGGCAATGGCGCGGAGGGCGATCTCGGCGTGCGCCGCGGGAATGGTCAGGTTCAGGACGAGTTCGACGTCGTCGGCGGCCAGGAGCGCGTCGACCGTGAGCGCCCGGACGCCGTCGTACGAGTCGGCAACTGCCTGCGCCCGGGACGGGTCAAGGTCCGCGACGGCGACGAGGTTGATGTCCTCGAGCCGGCGGAAGTTGACCAGGTACTGGGCGATGATGGCTCCACAGCCGATGATTCCAACGTTTAACGGCTTGCCCACAGCAGGCCCCTTTCGATGATGGTGCGGACGTTGCTGTCCTGGAGGATTTCGACGCGGTGTCCCGGGGTGCAGACGAAAATCCTGCCCTTGCCCCACTGCCGGGTCCAGATGGCGGGCGAGGTGACTTCCCGGTGCCAGGGGTCCCATTCGCGAACCTTCTGGGTGGTGGTGGCCAGGACGTCGATGTAGTCGTCGGCGAGGACCCAGTACTGTTCGGTGACGAGATCGAAGTCGCCGAGACCGGCAGTGATCGGATGCCCGGCCGCTGCCGGGAGCATGTTGACCGTGTACGGGACGTAGTTGTCGGGCTGTTCGCCCGTGCGCTCGTCCGGGTGTTTGCCCGGGTGGCAGGCAAACTGCCCGCCGATCAGGTGCAGGTAGTCCGAGGTGTTGCGGTAGGAATCCGCAATGCCGCCGTGCCAGCCGGCCAGGCCCGTGCCGTTTTCAATCGCGGTCCGGAGGCCCTCGAACTCGTCCTTTTCGATAGTGGACATGGTCACGCACTGCAGGATGAGGTCGACGCCGGCCATGTAGTCGGCGTCGGCGTAGATCTTGGGCGATTCCTCCACCCGGACCTCGTAGCCGCTGGCGTGCAGGTATGGGATGAATTCCTCGGTGGCCGCGACGGGCTGGTGCCCGTCCCAGCCGCCGCGCACCACGAGGGCGGTCTTTTTCTCGGTTGTCATGGGGTTCCTCTGTTGTTGGTTTGTTGTGGCCGTGACCGGCTCAGCGGGCGGCGAAGGCGGCATCGAACGCGGCCGCGGGCGGTGTGATCGTGGCAAGTTCCTTGACCAGGGCGAGGGCCTGCGGTGCGCCGAGCAGGCGGTCCATACCCGCGTCCTCCCATTCGACGCTGGTGGGGCCCTGATATCCGATGGCGTTCAGGGTCCGGAAAATCGGTTCCCAGTTGACGTCTCCGTGGCCGGCCGTGACGAAGTCCCACCCACGGCGGGGATCGGCCCAGGGCAGGTGCGAGCCGAGCCGGCCATTGCGGCCGTTGAACTGCCGGACGGACTCCTTGATGTGGACGTGGAAGATCTTCTCGGCGAAGCACTGCAGGAACATGACAGGATCCAGGTCCTGCCACACGAAGTGGGACGGGTCGAAGTTCAGGCCGAAGCTCTCCCGGTGGCCGATGGCCTCGAGAGTGCGCTTGGCGGTCCAGTAGTCGTAGGCGATTTCGGACGGGTGGACCTCGAGGGCGAAACGGACGCCTTCCTCCTCGAAGACGTCGAGGATCGGGTTCCAGCGGTCGGCGAAGTCCTGGTAGCCGCGTTCGATCATGGCGTCCGAGGCGGGCGGAAACATGGCAATGCATTTCCAGATCGAGGATCCGGTGAACCCGGTGACGGTCTGCACGCCGAGCCTGGCGGCCGCCCGCGCGGTGGTCTTCATGGCCTCGGCGGCACGCATGCGGACTCCTTCGGGCTCACCGTTGCCCCACACATCGGCGGGAAGAATGCCCTCGTGGCGTTCGTCGATCGGGTCGTCGCAGACGGCCTGCCCGGTGAGGTGGTTGGCGATCGCGTGGACTTTGAGTTGGTGCTTGTCCAGGATGTCCAGCCGGCCCTGGAGATAGGCGTCGTCCTCGACGGCGCGCTGCGGGTCCAGGTGGTCGCCCCAGCAGGCGATCTCCAGGCCGTCGAAGCCCCACTCACCGGCGAGCCGCGCCACCTCTTCGAAGGGCAGGTCGGCCCACTGGCCGGTGAAGAGAGTAATGGGTCGTGTCATGGTCTTTCCTCTCAGAGGGTGTGCCAGTGGCTGTTGTTGCCGGCGCTGGTTTCGATGGCGGCGAGGACTTTTTGGACCTGGAGGGCGTCGGCGAAGGAGGGTGAGGGCGGCCGGTTTTCGGCGATGGCGTGGATGAGGTCGACCGCCTGGTGGGTGAAGACGTGTTCGTAGCCCAGGCCGTGGCCGGTGGGCCACCAGTTACCGGTGTAGGGGTGTTCGGGCTCGGTGACGAGGATCTTGCGGAACCCGGAGTCGGGGCCGTCGGCGGCGTCGTAGACGGACAGGGTGTTCATGTCCTCGAAGTCAAAGGCCACGGAGCCCAAAGTGCCGTTCAGTTCCAGGCGCATGGCGTTCTTCCGGCCAAGCGCGAACCGGGTGGCCTCAAAGATGCCGATCGGGCCGGAGGCAGGACCGTCGTCGGGCGTTCCCTCAAAACGGGCGGTGAAGAGGGCGGCGTCGTCCACGGTGACCGGCCCGCGCTCGGCGCCGGCGGCGCCGTGCCCGCCCAGGCCCACCAGGTCCCCGGCCAGGGGACGTTCGGTCACGAAGGTTTCCATCAGCGCCGAGACCCCGGTGATGTTCCGTCCGGTGATCCACTGGGCGGCGTCGATGCTGTGCGCCCCGATGTCCCCGAGCGCGCCGGACCCGGACTTGGTTTTGTCCAGCCGCCAGGTCAGGGGTGCGTCGGCGTCGCTCAGCCAGTCCTGCAGGTACTGGGCCCGCACGTGCCGGATCTGCCCGAGCCGGCCCGCGGCGACCATCCTCTTGGCGAGCGCCAGGGCAGGGGTGCGGCGGTAGCTGAACCCGCACATGGAGTACACGCCCCGGCCCGCCGCGGCGTCCGCGGCCGCGGTCATCCGCTCGGCCTCGGCCACGGAATTCGCGAGCGGTTTCTCGCACAGGACGTGCTTGCCGGCCTCGA
The DNA here is from genome assembly GCF_000520575.1 of Arthrobacter sp. I3. Taxonomy (NCBI): domain Bacteria; kingdom Bacillati; phylum Actinomycetota; class Actinomycetes; order Micrococcales; family Micrococcaceae; genus Arthrobacter; species Arthrobacter sp. I3. The sequence continues at coordinate 25,792 of NZ_KI914914.1, read as the reverse complement.
GCGCGGCGATGGCGATCTCGGCGTGCGTGTTGCCGGGAGTGCAGATGTCGATCAGGTCGATGTCGTCCCGCTCGATCAGCGCCCGCCAGTCCGTCTCCACGGAGTCCCAGCCGTACTTGGCCGCCGCGGCCCGCACGCCCTCCGGATTCCGGCCGGCAACGGCCGCCAGCTCTGGAGCGAGCGGGAGGTCGAAGAACCGCGGCGCTGTCCGCCAGGCGTGGGAGTGCGCGGCGCCCATGAAGGCGTAGCCCACCATTCCCACCCGCAAGGGTTTCGGTTCAGTCACAACAAGTCCTCTCTATTTGCTGAAGCCGGCCGTGAGGCCGCTGAGCAGCTGACGCCGGGCGATCACGTAGACCACCAGCAGCGGCAGGGTGGCGAGCACGACGGCGGCCAGCACCGCCGGTATGTTGACGCTGAACTCGCCCTGGAACGTCCACAGTGACAGCGGCAGCACGCGGGTTTCGGGGCTTTGGGTCAGGATCAGCGGGAACAGGAAGCCGTTCCACACTCCGAGCGCGTTGTAGATCCCTACGGTCACCACAGCGGGCCGGGTCATGGGCAGCGCCAGGCGCCACATCATTGCCCAGTCGGAGCAGCCATCCAGCCGCATTGATTCGAAAAGTTCATTGGGCACGTCCCGCATGAAGTTGGACAGGATCAGCACGGAGATCGGGATGGCGAAGGCAATGGAAGGCAGGATCAGGGCCAGCAGGGTGTCGTACAGATGGGCGCGGGTGATCATCCAGTAGATGGGGATGATCGTCGCGTGCAGCGGGATGGCCAGGCCCAGCAGGAACAGGTTGTTGGTCCAGCTGAGGAACCTGCTCCTGCCGCGGACAATCGCGTAGGCGGCCATGAAGGAAACCAGCAGGGCCGGCACCACACTGCCCACCGTGACGATGAGGCTGTTGGCAAAGTACCGGGCGAAATCGTTCTCCACCACCAGTTTGTAGTTGTCCAGGGTGGGCTCAGACGGCGGCATCATCGGGTTGGACGTGAAGAACCCGGCCTGGTTTTTCAGGCTCGTCACCACCACGTAGTAGACGGGGACGATGATGATGGCCAGCCAGAGCCAGCCGCCGAGGCCGCCAAGGAAGTTCGGGCGGGTCCGTCCCGGTCCCTTGGTCCGCGGGCGGGGCCTGACGGCGGGGCGGGCGGGGGCCGAGGGCGGGACGGGGAGCTGGGTGATGGAAGCCATCAGGCACCTTCCAATTGGCTTGCGTTGCGGTTCTTGCCGCCCAGCCGCTGCAGCAGCAGGGCGAGCGCCAGGCCGATCGCGACGAGGATGACGCCGAGGGCACTGGCGGCTCCCATGTCATTGGCTTTGAACCCGGTGAGGTACATGTGCAGCGGGAGCAGTCGCGTGGCGTAGCCGGGACCGCCGCCGGTGAGGACGAAGACGAGGTCAAAGTACGCCAGGGAGCCGACCACCATGAGCGTGGAGGAGGTGATGATGGTGTATTTCAGCTGGGGCAGCGTGATGTTGAAGAACTGCTGGACCCGTCCGGCACCGTCGATCTGCGCGGCCTCATACAGCGACGCGGGGATCTGGCGCACGCCGCCTTGGTAGATCAGCGTGTGGAACGGGACGAACTGCCAGGCGATGACGAAGACGACGACGAACAGCACCAGGTCCGAATTGCCCAGCCAGTCCTGGGCCAGGATCGGCAGGCCGAGCCCGGCGCCCAGGCCGAAGTTGGGGTCCAGCAGAGCCTTGAACGCGATGGCGACGGCGGCCGAGGACAACAGCAGCGGCACGAAGTACAGCACGGCCAACGCGGCGCGGTACTTCTGGCCCGCGGCGGTGAAGACGCCCAGGAGCAGGCTGATGGGCGCCTGGATGATGAACGAGAAGAACATGATCTTCGCCGTCACCAGCAGTGCGTTGCCGGTGACGGGATCAGTCAGGACCGTTGTCCAGCTGGACAACCCGTCCAGTTTGATCTCGCCCAGGCCGTCCCACGAAGTGAAGCTCAGGAACAAGACACCGATCAGCGGAATGATGGCGAAGAGCAGGAAGAAGGCAAGGGCTGGCGCGGCCAGCCACCCCGACGGGCCCGGTTGAAGGGCCCGCCGGGAGGAACCGGAGGTGGTGGACACTGGATTACTTTCCGATCGTCGCGTTCATCGTGGCGACGAACTGCTCAGGGGTGATCTTCTTCAGGAAGATCTGGTCCAGGTTGGCCAGCATGGCGTCACCCTGCGCCGGGGTCAGAGCCTGGTCCCAGGAGAGCGTGAAGCTCGGGGCGTTCTTGGCCATGCCATAGACGTAGGTCAGGAAGTCCTTGTCCGGGGACGCGGCGAGCTTGCTTTCGATGCCCTTGACCACGGGCACGGCGCCGGAGTCGATGAGGGCCTGGATGTTGCTGTCCGAGAACATGCCGGACTTCACGTAGTCGAGGGCGGCCTTCTTCTGGCCGTCGGTGGCCTTGGAGGAGACGGACCAGAAGTTGGAGGGGTTGCCCACCACGTTGGTGGCATCTCCCTTGCCGCCGGAGACCGTGGGGAACGTGGTGTAACCGAGCTTGCCGCTCTTGACGAAGTCGGCGGCGTCCTTCTTCATGCCCTGGTAGATCCAGCCGCCCTGCAGGATCATGGCCGCCTTGCCGGTGTACAGCAGTGCCTGGTCGGCGTTGCTGTCCGCTGCGATGGACGAGAAGCCGTTGGCGAAGCCGCCGGCGTCTACGAGCTGCTGGATCTTGTTCAGTGCCTCGGTGACCGCGGGGTCGGACCAGGCGTCCGGCTTGTTGGCTGCGATGTTGGCGAAGACCTCCGGGCCGCCGATGCGTTCCACGAGGTACTCAAGCCACATCAGGTCCGGCCACCGGGACTGGCCGCCGAGCGAGAACGGGGCAATGCCGGCGTCCTTGAACTTTGGCACCAGCGCCATCAGCTCATCCCAGGTCTTGGGGGCCTGGGCGCCCACCTTGTCGAAAACGTCCTTGTTGAAGTAGAGCACCACCGGCTGCACATTGTTGTTGGGCAAGGCGTAGGTCTTGCCGTCGATGACGCCGTTCTTGAGTACCGCCGGGAGGTAGCGGTCCTTGACCTCAGGGTTGTCCGCCAGGAACCCGGAGAGGTCATCCACCTGTCCGGCATCCACGTAGGACTTCAACACGCCGCCGCCCCAGCCGTAGATAAAGGTGGGGCCCTGGCCGGCACCGACGGCGGTGCGCACCTTGGTCTTGTAGGCGTCGTTCGCGAAGAAATCCAGCTTGATGGACGAGTCCGGGTGGGCGGAGTTCCAGTCCGTGACGGACTGCTGCAGGACAGGCTGATTGCCGCCCGTCAGCCCCCACATCGTGGCCGAATCAGCGCTGGCGGCAGTTCCTGCCGGTCCGCTGGAGCCGCAGGCGGCCAGGCTGATCGAAACTGCGGCGGCCGAAAGGGCCATTGTGGCACTGCGAAACGTACGATTTTTCATCTGGGATTCCATTCGTCCTCCGGGGTCTGCGCTGATGGCCCGGTTGTGGGAGTGGCAGCTCTGCCCTCCTAAGGAAGGCTGCGCTGCCGCTGCTGATGGGGTGAAGCTGAGCTTCGAAAAGTTTCGTAAAAGTTTGTAACTTCTGAAACTAAAGTAGTGGTGACAACAGTCACAGTCAAGGGCGAATTTGGAAACCTTGGTTCATCTGAACCAAATAAGCTTGACGCACCGGACAAACAAGGCAAGACTTCTTCCTATCGAAATATTTCGAAAGTACAGGAGTCATCGTGTCAGTAGTCCAGGGTTCCGGCAGGCCAACGCTGGCGGCGGTCGCCCGGGAGGCCGGCGTTTCCTCACCCACGGTCTCCAAGGTCATCAACGGGCGGGAGGACGTTGCCGAGAGCACGCGCACCAAAGTCCTGGCGGCACTTGAACAGCTGGGCTACCAGTCCACGCACCAGCGCAAACATGCCGAGGGCCGGACCGGGATCGTTGAAGTCGTTTTCGACTCGCTGTACTCCGCGTATTCCGTCGAGGTCCTGAACGGAGTGCTGGAGCAGGCCGCGTCCATTGACGTCCAGGTCCTGGTCGATGTCACCGGGCACCCGGCGGCCATGACGCTCAGTCCGGAACGGCGGGCCCAGCGCATCCTGGATGAAGGCCGGCTCGGTTTGATTGTGGTGACGTCCGGCTTCAGCACGGCCCAGTTGAGCGCCTTCCGCCGGCGGCACATCCCGGTGGTGGTGATCGATCCGCTCAACCCGCCGCCGTCGGAGGTTGTCAGTGTGGGGGCCACGAACTGGGCGGGCGGCAAGGAAGCCACGGAGCACCTGCTCGGCCTCGGCCACCGGCGGATCGCCTACATTGGCGGACCGGAATCGGCCGAATGCAACCAGGCCCGCCTCCATGGCTACATGGCGGCACTCATGGCCGGCGGAGTCCAGATCAGGCCCGACTACGTCATGCTGGACAAATTCCGCCCCGAACACGGAATCCGCTCGCTCAAGGCGCTCGTGGCTCTCCCCGAGCCCCCCACCGCCATCTTCGCGGGGAGTGACAGCATTGGCCTCGGCGTCCTGGCCGAGGCCCGGCGGCACGGGCTGCGGATCCCCGAAGACCTGAGCGTGGTGGGCTTCGACGGCACGTACCAGGCGGAGCAGTCCATCCCCGCCCTGACTACCGTGACGCAGCCGCTGCAGGAGATGGGCCGCGCCGCACTGCGCGCCGTCCTCCGGCTGGCCAACAACGAGGAGCTCGACTCGCGGCGGGTCGAACTCGCCACCCACCTGGTGGTCCGGGAGTCGACGGCCGCTCCCGCCGCCGGGGACCCGGAACCGGAGATTCCGCGGCACTAGTCGCCGTTGGCACGGCGGAAACCGGGCGGATCCTGGTGGCCGGAGGCCAGCAGCACTGTTACGGCCAGCAGCGGCTCAGTTGCCGGGGTCAACGCGACTGCTCGCCCGCAGGTAGTTTTGCCTGATGGCCGGGTGGAAGTCCGGGGCGGGTGCGGCGTCCACCGCGACCGGCCAGGCCGGCCGGTTGCCGCTGGAGGCCCAGGCTGCCTGGACGGCAGCACCCCTGGCCACGTACTCCCCCGGGCTCGGGACCACGACCGGCAGGTCGAAGACCTGGGCCGCGATGGCCTGCACCGCGGGGTTCTGCACGGCGCCGCCGATCAGCAGCAGCCGTGTTGCGGGGCTCCCTTGGGCGCGGAGGGCATCCAGGCCGCCGGACAGCCCGCAGAGCATGCCTTCGATGGCTGCCCGGGCCAGATTGCTCCTGGTGCTGGAGGCAATGCTGAGCCCGTGGAAGCTGGCTTTGGCGTGGGGCAGGTTGGGCGTGCGCTCACCTTCGAAATACGGCACCAGCACCACGCCGCCGGCGCCGGGTTCGGCGCCCAGGGCAAGTCGCGCAAGTTCGTCGAAGTCCACGCCCAGGATGCCTGCCACGGAGCCGAGCACGCGCGCGGCATTCAGCGTGACGGCGATGGGCAGGTAATCTCCGCTGGCGTCCGCGAAGCCCGCCACCGTTCCGCTGGGATCGGCGACGGCACGGGACGCCACCGAGAACACCGTGCCGCTGGTGCCAACGGACACCACCACGTCACCGGGTTCGGCTCCCAGACCGAGGGCGGCGGCCGCGTTGTCCCCGGCGCCGGCGCCGAGGAGAATGCGGTGACTGGGTCCGGCCGGGCTTGATCCGGACTGGCCGGGCAACTGATTCGCGGAACCGAAGCAGCCGGGGTGGACCGCCCCGGCGGCGTCCCCGGGGCCAAGCACCCGCGGCAGAACCACGGTGCCTGGATCCCGGTGCCCGGCACCCCCGCTGGCCTCCCTGGCGTCCCGGCCGAAGGCCAGTTTGAACAGCTCCAGATCGTATTCGCCGGCCGAAGGGCTCCAGTATCCGGTGCCGCTGGCATCGGAGCGGTCGGTGGTGAGCTGGTCCAGGTCCGGGCCCAGCGGGCTGGCTGCTGCCGGACCGTAACCGCGGAGCCGCCAGGTCAGCCAGTCGTGGGGCAGCGCAACAGCCGCGACCCGGTCCGCCAGGTCCGGTTCGTGGTCCCGGACCCAGCGGATCTTGGTGATGGTGAAGGAGGCCACCGGGACCAGCCCGGTCCTGCGGGCAAAGTCCTCCGCCCCCACTTCATCGGTGAGTGCGGCCGCCGCCGACGCCGATCGGGTGTCGTTCCACAGCAGCGCCGGGCGCACCACGTTGCCGGCGTGGTCCAGCAGCACCATGCCGTGCTGCTGGCCCCCCACCGAGAGCGCGCTGACGTCCGCCAGCCCGCCGGCGTCGTCGAACGCCGCTGACAAGGCCCGCCACCAGTGGTCCGGGTGGACCTCCGTTCCGTCCGGGTGGGCGGCCCGGCCGTCGCGGACCAGCGTGCCGGTGCCGGCGTCGAGGACCACCACTTTGCAGCTTTGGGTGGAGGAGTCGACGCCGGCAACAAGGTTCATGGGAGCAGCCGTCACGGTCTTAGCGGGCGCCGAGCAGGTGCTCGATGAAGAGCTGCTGCAGCTTCACGAAACCGAAGCCCTTGCCGCCGAAGTAGGCGTCGGCGTCGAAGTCCTCGTAGGAGGCGCGGTCGGCGCGGAGCTGTTCGTAGCCTTCGCCCGGGTTGAGGGTGGGTTCGTTGATTTCCGCCACGCGGGAGGCCTGCAGCGCGGCCTGGACCTCGGGGTCGGCGCGGAAGGCCTTGGCGCGTTCCTTAAGCAGCAGGTAGGTCTGCATGTTGGCGGCCGCGGAGTCCCATACGCCGTCGATGTCCTCGGTGCGGCTGGGCTTGTAGTCGAAGTGGCGCGGGCCGTCGTAGGCCGGTCCGCCGTCGGGGCCGCCGTTTTCGAGCAGGTCCACGAGGGAGAACGCGTTCTGCAGGTCGCCGTGGCCGAACACCAGGTCCTGGTCGAACTTGATGCTGCGCTGGCCGTTGAGGTCGATGTGGAAGAGCTTGCCCTGGTAGAGCGCCTGGGCGATGCCGTGGGTGAAGTTCAGTCCGGCCATCTGCTCGTGCCCGGTCTCGGGGTTGATGCCCACCAGTTCGGGGCGCTCGAGGGTTTCGATGAACGCCAGGGCGTGGCCGAGGGTGGGCAGGAGGATGTCGCCGCGGGGTTCGTTGGGCTTGGGCTCGATGGCGAACCGGATGTTGTAACCGTTGTCCGTGACGTAGTCGCCCAGCAGGTTCACGGCTTCGCGGTAGCGTTCCAGGGCGCCGCGGATGTCCTTTGCGGCGTCGTATTCGCTGCCTTCCCGGCCGCCCCACATGACGAAGGTTTCCGCACCGAGTTCGGCGGCGAGGTCAATGTTGTCCAGGACCTTGCGCAAGGCGAAGCGCCGGACGCCGCGGTCGTTGCTGGTGAAGCCGCCGTCCTTGAAGACGGGGTGGCTGAAGAGGTTGGTGGTGACCATCGGGACGATCATCCCGGTGGCCTTCAGCGCGCCGGTCAGCCGGTCGATTTCGCGCTGGCGGTCAGCCGCGGAGCAGCCGAAGGGAAAGAGGTCGTTGTCGTGGAAGGTGATGCCGTAGGCGCCGAGGTCGCTGAGCCTGTTGACGGCTTCCACCGTGTCCAGCGGCGGGCGGGTGGCGGAGCCGAACTGGTCCTGGGCCTCCCAGCCCACCGTCCAGAGGCCGAAGGAAAACTTGTCGTCACGGGTGGGCTGAATCGCCATTGAATGCTCCGAGGGTAGGGGGTGGTCGTCGATTGGTCAGGTTCAGAATGAATTGTTCTAGAGACAAACATATTATGGATTTTCGTGATGTCAACCACTCGCTCCAGACCCAATCCGGCAATGTGGTGCTCGCTGTAGCGGAATCTTCGCGCGACTGTTATGTTGTGACAAACAGCAAAACCGGCCGTGTCCGCGGAACCACTATGGCTGTGACGTGGGCAAAGAGCCCCGAGCGAAGGATGCAACCGTGATCGATCAGATGGTGACCGAACGCAACTGGGCGGGGAACTACGGCTACCAGGCACCGCAGATAGCCCATCCGGCCAGCGTGGCCGAGCTGCAGGATCTGGTTACGGGTGCCGCGAAGATCCGTGCGCTGGGGTCCCGCCATTCGTTCAACGACATTGCGGACACCGCCGGCACCTTGGTGGTGCTGGACAGGCTCGACGCGGGCATCAGCGTCGATGCGCAGAACATGACCGTCACCGTCAGCGGTGGCACGCGCTACGGGACGCTCGCCGCAGAGCTCCAGCGCCGGGGCTTCGCCCTGCACAACCTCGCCTCGCTGCCGCACATCTCGGTGGCGGGCGCCGTTGCTACCGCCACCCACGGCTCCGGCGACCGCAACGGCAACCTCGCCACCGCCGTGGCGGCGCTGGAGCTGATCACCGCCGACGGCGCCGTGGTCACCGCGCGCCGCAGCGACCCGGACTTTGCCGGCATGGTGGTGGGACTGGGCGCATTGGGCATCGTCAGCCGCCTGACCCTGGACATTGAACCCAGCTTCGAGATTGTCCAGAGCGTCTTTGAGGGCCTGGACTGGGAACAGGTCCTGGAAAGCTTCGACGACGTGACGTCCGCGGCCTACAGCGTGAGCCTGTTCACCGACTGGAGCGGGACGAAGGTGGGCCAGGCATGGCTCAAGAACCGCACGGACCAGGCGGTGCTGCCCGCCGGATTCGCGGAATTCTTCTCCGGCACCCCGGCCACGCAGTCCCGGCACCCGTTGCCCGGCGTGTCCGGGAGTAACTGCACGGAGCAACTTGGCGTTCCCGGGCCGTGGTCCGACCGGCTCGCGCACTTCCGGATGGAATTCACCCCCAGCAAGGGTGAGGAGCTGCAGAGTGAATACCTGATCCCCCGCGAGCACGCCGTGGAGGCCATCCGCACCATGCGGGGCCTGTCCGGGATCGTCACGCCCCTGCTCCTGGTCGCGGAAATCCGCACGATCGCAGCAGACCAGCTGTGGCTCAGCCCCAACTACGGCCGCGACGGAATCGGCCTGCACTTCACCTGGCGCAGGGACGAGCCCGCGGTCACCGCGATCCTGCCCCGCCTCGAAGCGGAACTGGCCCCGTTCGGTGCCAGGCCGCACTGGGGCAAACTGTTCCGCGGCGGCGCCGCCGCCCTCGCCCCGCTGTATCCGCGCTTTGCCGACTTCACAGCCCTGGCCGGCAGGCTGGATCCGGCCGGAAAATTCCGCAACGCGTTCCTGGACCGCACGGTATTCGGCCGCTGATATTGTCACGATGATGCCTCCACGTACCCAAGCTTCCGCGCCGGCGGGCGAGCCCGATCCGTCGCGCCGCAACAATTTGTCGTTGCTGACCTCCCTCGTCCATCACCACGGGGTCCTCAGCCGCGCCCAACTGACCCGCCAAACGGGGCTGAACCGCTCCACCGTCGGAACGTTGATCGGCCACCTCACCTCCCTGGGCCTGGTCTATGAATCGGCGCCCTCCGGCGAGGGGCAGGTAGGCAGGCCCAGTCCCGAGGTCCACCCCAGCCCGTCGATTGCGGCGCTGGCCGTCAACCCGGAGGTCGACGCCGTCACCATCGGCCTGGTCAGCCTCGGCGGGAAAGTGCAAAAGAAGATCCGCTTCGAAACGGAACGGATTCCGAGCGCCCGGGAAGCGGTGAATATCGCAGCGGCCGTGGTCGCCGGGATGCGGTCCGAGCTGGATGCGTCCTACCGGATCACCGGCGTTGGCATGGCCGTGCCGGGCCTGGTCAACCGCGACGACGGCGTCGTGCGGCACGCTCCGCACCTGGGCTGGCGCAATGAACCGGTCGCCCGGATGCTGAGCGAGGCCACCGGCTATCCGTGCCAGGCCGCGAACGACGCCTCCCTCGGAGCCGAAGCCGAGCTGATTTTCGGCGCGGGTGCCGGTGCCGGCACCAGCGCCGGGCAGGGGAACCTGATCTATCTCAACGGCGGCGCCAGCGGCATCGGCGGCGGGATCATCGCCGACGGACAGCTGCTCAGGGGTGCCTCCGGCTACGCGGGGGAACTCGGCCACACCTTTGTCCGCTCCGGCGGCAGCGCCTGCCACTGCGGTGCCACGGGCTGCCTGGAAACCGAAGTCTCCCAGTCCCGCCTCATGGAACTGGCCGGGTTGAGCAGCGGCGACGCCGCCGACCTCGAAGAGGCGCTCGGGAACAGCCGCAGCGCCGCGGTGGACGATGAAGTCGGCCGCCAGCTCACGTATCTGGGTATAGCCCTGCGCAACGCCGTGAACATCTTCAACCCCGATGCGATTGTCCTGGACGGTTTCCTGGGAACGCTGCACGCGCTCGCCCCTGCGTCGTTGGACGCAATCCTGCGGTCGCAGGCCATGGACGGTCCCGCGGACCAGGCGAAGATCTACCGCGCAGCACTCGGGTCGGATCTGATGATGATCGGCGCCGCGGAACTGGCCTTCACCCCATTCCTGGCCGATCCCGCAGGCCTCGGCCCAACCCCCGGCACCATCCCCGCACCCGCGTCACGGACAGGCTGACCGTGCCAAGGCAGGGAACTTCGCCGATGGGTGAGCACTACGAACTGCAGGGAATGTTGGACGGCCGCAGCCAAAAAGCCGTCGTCACGGAAATCGCCGCCAGCCTGCGCGCACTGGAAATCGACGGCGTCGCCCTCCTGCAGGACTACCCCGCCCAGTCCGCTCCGCCCTCGTGCGCCGGCTGGGTCCTGGTGCCGTGGCCCAATCGGGTGGCCGATGGCCAGTGGACCTACGACGGTGTCCCGCAGCAGCTGGAAATTACAGAACCCGGCAACGGCAACGCCCTGCACGGGCTGCTGTCCGGCGCCTCGTACCGGGTAGCACGCCGGACGGCGGCCAGCATTACGCTGGCTGCCGATATCACCTCGGCACCGGGCTACCCCTTTCAACTCGCGACCTCGGTCGGCTACCAGCTCACGGCAGACGGACTTCTTGTCACCCACAGCCTGACCAATACCGGCTCCAAGGCCGCCCCGGTCGCCGTGGGGGCCCACCCTTTCCTCCGGATGGGTGCTGTGCCCACGGAAGACCTCAAGCTCGTCATCAATGCCGGCGCCCACCTCGAAGTCAACGACCGGCTTAATCCGACCGGTGCCACCACGGCTGTCCACGGAACTAAGCACGACTTCCGGGCAGGGCAGCTAATTCGAGAGGTCGCCCTCGACGACGCCTGGAGCGGCGTCCTCCGGGAACCGGACGGCAGCTCACTGCACTATCTGGAAGCCCCGGACGGCCGCCAGGTGCAACTGTTCATGGATGCGTCCTTCGGCTACGTCCAGGCCTTCACCACCCGTGTCTTCCCCAGCGAGAGCGGCCCGGTAACGGCGGTGGCGCTGGAGCCGATGACGGCCCCGGCGGACGCCTTCAACAGTGGCGAGGGCCTGCGCTGGCTGGCCCCCGGTGAGACCTGGCACCTCAGCTGGGGCATCCGCTACCGGCTGCCCTGAGCCAAGGAGCCGCCGGCCGCCGGTTTTGAAGCGCGCGAATTCGCCGGAAGCCTGCCAGATCGCCGGACCTTTCCGGCGCTCTCGCAGCTTTCCGGCGAATTCGGCAGTGCGAGGCCCGCCAGCCGAGTCACCTGTCGCCGGGTGGAGCGTCCTTCCCGAACCAGGCACTGACCAGCAGCCACACGGACCACGCCAGAACAAGGACAATCCCGGCCAGTGTGGGAATGGAGTTGGCCGGGGAGAAGCCTTCGGCCCCGATGATCCAGCCCTGCGCGAGGTAGGCGAGCCCGGACAGCGCCATGAGATAGCCGATCGGCCGGGAGACGCGGCGCGCCCCGACAACCACGGCACCGGTCAGGACCAGGGCCACGCCCAGCACGATGCTCTGGTAACTGCGCATGCCCCACTCCAGCCAACGGATACCCTCGGCCGTCGCAAACCGCGCAGCTTTCTCCGGCTCCGGAGCCGCAGCCCAGGCGTCCACGGCGTGCTTGAGGGCAACGCCGTCGACGGCTTGGAGCGCCGCGTAAAGTGCCAGCGCGGCGACCGCGGCGACAGCGCCGAAGCGGGCCGTCCAGGCCATGGCCCCGTCCGGTGCTTTCAGGACCACCAGCAGGACCAGCAGCCCGGAGATGAGAAGCGCCATGCCGGCGAACTGGCCGAGGTGGACCGCCGTCCAAATACCGCTGCGGGCGTACTCCGCGAACGTCGCCGGGTGGTCGTTTGCGCTGGCCGTATCGGCATGGAGCAACCCGGCGACCACGGACAGCGTGAAGCCGGCAAACGCCAGGGTGGCAGCGAGGCGAAGCGGTGCACGGGCTGATGACGGGCGCCCAGACGCGGCCGAAGCCGCCGGCCGCGGATCATGATCTGTGCCGTATTTCTTCATGGCATCGCCCGTTTCATGCCGACGCGCGGGTGCGCGAAGAGCGCGCCTAAGCGCAGGCTACGCCGATTGCGTCCGCGGAGCCACGGACCTTTGACCGTTATGTGGCGGCGGCACGTGCGACCCGGCGGGACCTCCCGTTAATCTGGACCCCGCCGCACCCATTAGGACTGCGCTCGTCCATGGCCCAACCGCGCAGCGAAGCGCGCGACCGCGTCTTCCGGAGTTGGCGCGGGACCGAAGAGTTCTGCCTGGCGGCTCGTCTTGGCCACATAGCGGCCGGTATCGAACCAGGCCGCCATGGCTCCCATGTCTTTCATGAGCGGGGCTGACTTTCCCGCAACCTTGCCCATAGCGCGCAGCAGACCGGCGGGAATGGACACGACCCTGATTTT
>NZ_KI914914.1:12190-13090 GCF_000520575.1 Arthrobacter sp. I3 | reverse complement strand
ACGACCCTGATTTTCTTGTTCGCCAGCCGCGACACCAGCCCAGCGCCCTCCTGCATGCTGATCGGCCGGCTCCAGCCCAGATCGATGCGTTCCCCGGCGGCGATGTCCGCGTCAACGGCTTCCGCGAGATAAGTCGCGACGTCGCTGACCAGAACGAATGTCAGGGGCACGCTTTTAGAGCCAAGCCAGACGATCCGGCCCTTCTCGAACGGGTCACCGCCCATCTGGGCGATCTGATCGAAAAATGCACCGGGACGCAGGGCAACGAACGGGACGCCGAGTTCTTCGAGTTTGTCCTCGGCGAGCTTCTTGTGCCAGAAATGCGGCACATTCGGTGTCTGGTCGCTCGTGAGGATGCTGGTGAGCACGAAGCGCGGCACCCCGGCTTTGCTGGCGGCGATGGCGAGATTGGCGTTGCCCCGCGTGTCGATCTCGTGGGCGTTCTTGTTCTTCCCGGTGTACCCGGCCGCCGTCGTGATCACAGCGGCGGCGCCGGTCATCGCGGCGACGAGCGAATCGAGGTCGAGCATGTCGCCGCGGGCTATCTCGACCCCCTTGGCCTCGAGTTTGCCCGCGTCCGAGCTCGGGCGGACAAGCGCCCGCACCTTCTTGCCCCGGTCAAGAAGCCGGTCCACGACCTGCCCACCGAGCGATCCCGTTGCACCGACAACCAGAACGGGTTCCTGTTCAGACATTGTTATCTCCTAGATGTTTTCTCTGCGGCAGCTGCGAAGGGCGGGCACCCGGGTAACCCGGGTAATAAGCCGAAGGAGTTCGACGGCGCCCGTTGCCTGTGAGCGTTTAGTTCGGCGGCGCCTGGCCCGCCCCGCTCCACAGCCGCCGCCACCAGGGCCGCTTCGGCTCCGGCTCCGGAGGGGCGACGGCGGCCACGGCAGCCCG
>NZ_KI914914.1:6835-12090 GCF_000520575.1 Arthrobacter sp. I3 | reverse complement strand
AGCCCGGCGGCCCCGCCAGCGGTCCAGTTCGACGTCGACGTCCCGCGTCTTGGTGATCACGGGCGGCCCGCCCTGGAGCTGCCGCCGGGCATCGATGACCCGGGCATTGAAGTCCTCCACGATCTCGCGGACCTGCTTTTCGCTGAACTGGGCATCGAGCCGCGCGTCGAGCTCGGCGTCCTCGGTGCGGAGCAGGATCGCCTTCGGGCCCAGGCCGGAGATGTTCTCCCGCTGGATCAGGCCCTTGACCCACCAGTCGGGGTCGTACGCCTCGCCCAGCCCGGGAATGGGTTTGCCGGCGTACTTGAGGTTGTCGAACTTGCCCTGCGCCATGGCATCCCGGATCAGGTACTCGGCCTTGGCGGCGTCGTCGATCTTGGCGCGCTTTTGCCGGAGTTCCTCCTCGGCGGTGTTGAGCTCGTCGTTCTCCCGCGCGGTGCTGCCCGAGGCCCGCACGGCCCGGAGTTCCGCGGCACGCTCCACCCGGCGCCGGAAAGCGCTGTTGGAACCACTGACCCCGCTGCTCATCAGTCACCACCGTCCTCGCCTGTCCGAATCGCGGATCTGCCTTCCAGTATGAGGAACAGCCGGGCGGCGGCAAAAGGTCCGCGCGGCGGCGAACCGCGGCCGTTGCAACCCGCCCTCTCGCCGAGACGGGATCCTTACACTCCCGTAACCCGGTGTTAACCCACCCGTGCGAAGCTGGGGACTTCGGATAAAACTAAGCATCCTTCCCAGCTTTTCTGCACAGCAGATCCCGAGGAGTTGCAGCCGTGAACAGCCAAAACCAGAGCGCGTCCGGAAGCCCCCTACAAACCAGCCGCGAGGAAGCGCCAGAGGACCAGAGCAGCACGCACGTCACGCATGTCCGCGAAGACGTGGCCATGGCGGGCCGGTGCGCCAACGTCCACCTGCCCACCGGGCGCACGTGCACGTTGCCCAAGCGCCACCCCGGCTCGTGCAATTTCGTCGGACCCGAGGACGCGGAGCACGTTGCAAAGCAATAGATCAAAGCAGTAGGACGAAGCGCACTCCCTACGCAGTTTTGCGCAAGGATTCGGGCGGATCCGGTCCCGGGTGCCACTCCGCGGCTACGCTGATCGGACATTGAGCACCGGATCTAGCTGAGGGAGATCACGTGCCTCGTGAGAATCTGCGTGAAGATCTGCGGCAGCGCACCGAGAACGCATCGGAACAAGGGCTGTCCGCCGGAACCACGTCCGCTGCGCCGCGGCCCGTACCGCTGGACGCCACAGCCCTGACCCGGGCCGGCATTGCCGGCTGGGCCGCCCGGCTCGGACCTCCCGGAGCGGAAGCACCCCGGTCCCGGAGGCTGGCCCATGTCGGCGGTATCGCGGCCATCGCCGCCCTGGTCCTCTACCTGACGTGGCGTGTCCTGTTCACGATGCCGTCGGGTGAATGGAACCTGGCCATCGCCTGGATCCTGGTCACCTTCGAGGCCTTGCCGCTGGCCGGCCTCATCCTGAAGGCGTGGTCCGTGTGGAACATTGACAGCCATCCGCCGGCGCCCGTCACGGAGGCCCCGAACGGCATGCGGGTGGCGGTGCTGATCCCCACGTACAACGAGCCCATCGAGGTTCTGACGCCCACGGTCGCGGCGGCCTGCGAGCTGGCCCCGGCGCATGAGACGTGGGTCCTCGACGACGGCGACCGGCCTTGGGTCGAAGAAATGTGCGTCGCCTACGGCGCCCGCTACGTCCGACGGGCCGTCCACGACCACGCCAAGGCAGGCAACATGAACCACGCCCTGTCCCTGATGGCCTCGGAGAAGGTCGCCGGCGGCCCGGGCATCGACATCATCGCCGTCCTGGACTGCGACCACGTCCCGCTGCCCACGTTCCTCACCGCCACCCTGGGCTGGTTCGAAGACCCCGAGATCGCCCTGATCCAGGGTCCGCAGTCCTTCTACAACGGCGGCGCGTTCGACGACGACGGCATCACGGGTGAGCAGGGCACCTTCTTCAACGTCCTCATGGCGTCCCGCAACGTACCCGGCGCCGGACCCTTCTGGTGCGGGTCGACGTCGTTGTTGCGCCTGAGCGCCCTGCAGGAGGTGGGCGGCGTGGCGACCGAGACCATCACCGAGGACATGCACACCACGCTCAAACTCATCCGGCGCGGCTGGCGGACTGTCTACCACCACCAGACGCTCGCCGTCGGGCTCGCGCCGGCGACGCCGGACCAGTACCTGCTGCAGCGCCGGCGCTGGGGCATGGGCGCCATGCAGATCCTCGTCCACGAGAAGCTGTGGGCGGCGAAGGGGTGGCTGTCGTGGCGGAATTACCACGAGTACCTCAACGGCACGCTGTGGTGGCTGGAGGGCATCGCCACGCTGGTGGCCTTCCTGATTCCGGTGGTGATCATGCTGTCCGGGGCGCAGACCTCCACCGCCGGGCCGCTGCTTTTCACGGGGGTCTTCCTGGTCATGTTCACCGTGCGCCTGTGGGGGTCCAAGCAGCTGATGCGCAACGAAATCCACTGGCCCACGGCCTTCGCCCTGCGGATTTTCCGCGTCCCGGTCGGCCTGGCGTGCCTCTGGTGGCTCATGTCCCGGAACATCCTGGAGTTCCAGGTGACGCCCAAGGGCGCCGCCGACCTCCGGCTCCGGGGCCGGACCCCGCGCATCCTGATTGTGATGGTTGTCCTCATCTCCGCGGTGATTCTTTACGCGGCCGCCGGGTTGGCCGGGCTGGTGCCCTGGCGCACGACGCCCGGTTCCACGGTGGCGTCCGGTGCCTGGCTGGTGCTCGCCGGTGCGGTCCTGGTGCTCGGGACGCGCAGGATCCGGGCCGCCGAATTCGCCACATCCCGCCGCAACGCCTACCGGATGGAGGTGTCCGCGCCGGTGGAGGCCGAGGGCACCAGCGGAGAGCTGCTGGACATTTCGGTTGGAGGCGCCGCAGTCCGCTTCCCGCACGGCACGCTGCCGGCTTCGGGGACAGTCACGCTCCGGTTGCCGGAGGCCGCGTCGGTCCGGCTGCAGGTCATCCGTACCACCGGGCAGCCCGACGGCACCGAGATCGCGTCCCTGCGGGCGGCCGACGACGACTGGGCCACCTATCGTGCGCTCTCGTTGTGGATCTTCCACACGCCCGCAGGGGCGCTGCCCGATTTCCCGCCCGGCGTCCCGGCCGCGGCGTCGCTGCGGGGGCGCTGAGGGCTGGGGGCCGGCGTTACCGTCCCCTCACTCCCCCTCGAGGCAGAGGATGAACCCTGGAAACACATGCCGGCCGGGGCGTCCGCCCACCTCGTCGATGGCCCGGCGGATCTGCCGGAGCTGCCCGACGGTCATCTGCAGCGGTGGTTCGTCGGGCTGGTACGTGGTGAAGATCGGATAGTCGACGCCGGGCTGCTGAGACATTTCGATGTGGCAGCCCAGGACATGGGTGACGGGGTGGGTGGCGCAGAACCCGATTAGCCGGTCGATGGTGCTCACAAACGCTGGCCAGTCCTGGATGTAGAGCCGGCCGGGATAGACCGTGTCTCCGGTGAGCAGGAACCCGGTGTGGGGATCGTAGAACGTCACGGCCGCGTTGTGGTGCCCCGGGCTGGGCCAGCATGCCAGGACGCGCCCGCCGAGGTCCACCTGCGCGGGCTGACCGGCGCCGCCGCCGGCGTCCGGGTCGCCGTCGTCCGGGTCACGGGCGTCCGGGTCGCCGTCGTCCGAGTCGCTGGCGTCACTGAATCCGAAGAATTCCCAGGCATTGTCCCGGGCCGCATCCACCAGAACGGTGTCGGGACGGCCGGCGAACTGGGCATCGCCTGCGACATGATCGCCATGCGGGTGGGTATGGAGGACGACGAGACTGTAGCCGTCGCGGGGATGGGCGGCAAGCCAGGCCTCCACAAGGCCGTCGACAACGCGGCGCAGCGGGAAGAAGTCCGCGGATGCGGTCGCGCCGGTATCGATCAGGACGGCCCTGGCGTTGCCGAACAGCAGGAACATGAACGGCGCCTCGTAGTTGACCGCCATGTTCTGGCGCAGGATGAACGTGTGCCCGTCGTAGGCGTGGACCTGGATGTCCGGGTCCGTGTTGGGCTTCGCCGACTCCGAGCCGTGGATCCAGGCCACCTCCAGGTCTCCGGACCGGGCGCCGCCTGCCGTGAAGTCGATCAGGTCCGGGGGCGTCTCCATGCGTTCTCCTAAGGGCGTCAGCGCCAGTGGCGCCGGGTGCGGCGGACGTCGGTTCCGCAGTGACGCACCAACACTCCATGATGACCGGTCCCCTTCAGGTCCTCAAACCCCGTCGGTTGCTCCGTAAAAGCCCTTTTGACGAGTGATTACGGCACCTACGGAGCAATCGATGAGGCCCCCGCAGCTGTGCAGACCTCACCTTGGTCCGCAGACCTAAAACGGGCCGCGTAATTTAGGAACTTTTCCATACTTTGGGCGATGCCTGCTGGATAGGCTGAGGTGTCCGGACAAAGCCGTCCGGGAAGGGTGCCAATGTCAGAAAGAAGCCCATGGCCGCAGCTACAGTGGACGACATCCTCGCGGATCTTCCGCTGGGTTTCGCCAGCCTGATGCTTCGGCCTTCCCGCACGGATGCTGCGATCGAACGCTTTCTGATCGTCGACGCCGACGACGAGACCGCCGACGGCGCGACTGCGTTCGTCCTGCTGATCGGCGTTCGCGGACGCTCCGCGCTGCCCGCAGTGCGGCGCCTCTTGAAAAGGCCGCCCCTGGTCCTGGCCGTCAAGGGCAGCCCCGACGAACTGGCGGAAGCCGAAGAATTGCTCCGCGCCGCCGGAACCGGCCTGCTGCTGGTGGACCCGGCGGCAGACTGGGACCGCCTGCTGTCCATCGCCAAGGACCGGATCCAGCCGCCCAGCTACCAGCGCGAAGTGCTGACCCTGCTCGAAGAAGACCTCTTCGCCATCGCCCAGACCACGGCCCGCCTGACCTCCAGCCACGTGGTGATCGAGGACGCCGCCAACAAGGTCCTGGCCTACTCCACGGTCACCAACGCCATTGACGAGCTGCGCAAGGCCTCGATCCTGGCCCGGCGCGGCCCGCGCAAGTACGAACTCCTGCTCAAGGACCTCGGCGCCTACCGCGAGCTGCACCGGACGCGCCTGCCGGTCCGGGTTCCCGCCCGGCCCCAGGACGGTCTGCGGGAGCGCGTCGCCATCAGCCTGTTCGCCGGTGACCGCATCATGGGCTACATCTGGCTCCAGGAAACCGGCGGGGGCTTCGGCGACGACGTCGACTATGTGCTCACCGGCTCGGCCGC
>NZ_KI914914.1:2200-6735 GCF_000520575.1 Arthrobacter sp. I3 | reverse complement strand
CCTCCGCCGAGCTGATCCGGTACCGCAACCAGCAATCCGTGCACATGCGCGAGGACCGGATCGTGCGCCTCCTTTCGGGTCCCGCGGAGGCTGCGGCGAGCGCGCACAGCGAGAAAATCCCTGCGGACCGGCCTGCGGCCCTGATCCTGATTGGCCTCTCGGCGTCCGAAGCCCAGGAGAACGACGCCGCACTCAAACACGGCGAGCTGGCCAACCTCGCTTCAATCCATGCAGCCGCCTACAAGCCCTCAGCCATCGTGGGACAGTTTCACGGCGACACCGCCGTGATCCTTCCCGGGCTGCAGTCCGCCAACGCCGGGGCCGGTCTGCGGAGTCTGGCCGAGGCAATCGTCAAGGACGCCAACAAGCACCTCGGCATCAGCCCCTTTGCCGCCGTCGGCCCCGCTGTTCCCGATCTGCTTTCAATCCATTCCGTAACCGGAATATGCGAAGCGCTGCTGGGCTGCATGCGCCGCTCCGGCGAAGTTTCGGTTGCCACGGTGGATGACTTCGAAGCCGAGATCCTCTTCCACGACGCCGTGGAGAACTTTACGACGGCGGCCTTTCGGCACCGCAGCCTCTGGGCCCTGCTCCGCGACGACGCGGAACTGGCCGTAACCCTGCGTGCCTTCTTCGACGCGTCACTCGACGTGGCCGAGTGCGCGAAGCGGATGCAGCTGCATAAGAACACCGTCTACTACCGGATCGGCAAGGTCAGCCGGGTCACCGGCCTGGACTTCGGCAATCCCCGCCATGCACTGGTCGCGCTGCTGCATGTTCAGGAGTGGTCCGGCACGCAGAAGGAGCACGTGGGCAAGAAATGATGACAACACTTGATTCGCCGCCGCTTGTCGTATTACTGGATGACATTGTCCGCGGCCACCGGCCCCGGACGGAAGCGGGGTCAGTCCCCGCAAACATTCCCCACCTGCAGTCCCCGCCGTTCGACCGTTTCGGCATCGCGGTTGCCACAACGTCCGGGGAACTATTCAGTTCCGGCGACGCCGATCTTCCGTTCTCGATCCAGAGCATCTCCAAGGTCTTCACCCTGGCGATGGCGCTCGGCGCCGATGACTCCGGCTCGTTGTGGTCCAGGGTCCTTCGCGAGCCTTCAGGCACGTCCTTCAACTCTTTGGTCCAGCTTGAAGTCGAGCACGGGATCCCTCGGAACCCGTTCATCAACTCAGGCGCCCTGGTGGTCACCGACCATCTGATGGAAAGAACTCCCGACGCCGCCGCCCAGGTCCTGCGTTTCCTCACCGGCCAGGTGGGTCACCAGAATGGAAGACAGGGTCCTTTCATCGACGAAATGGCCGCAAAGAGTGAACTCTCCAGCAGCAGCCGCAACCTGGCCCTCGCCCACTTCCTGAAGGAATTCGGCAACCTGCGGCGGCCCGCACAGGCAGTGGTCGAGAACTACGTCCGGCAGTGCTCAATCATGATGACCTGCGTGGAGGTGGCCAAGGCGGGTCTATTCCTCGCGCAGGATGGTCGCGGCGTACAAGGCGCGGTGATCTCCAGGAGCGAGGCTAAGCGCATCGGCTCCATCATGCTGACCTGCGGCATGTATGACGCAGCCGGCGAGTTCGCCTACCGCGTGGGACTTCCCGGGAAAAGCGGTGTAGGCGGCGGCATCCTGGCGATTGTCCCCGGCCAGTGCGCCATCTGCGTCTGGAGCCCGCGGCTGGATTCCAAAGGAAATTCCCTGGCAGGCACGGCGGCTCTCGCTGACCTGTCCGACCGGACCGGGTGGTCGATTTTCTGATCTGACGCCCGGCTGTCCCCACAATCTCCCTCCAGAACCCCATTTAGATCTCTGACAGATCGAAAGGAACACCCATGCCCAACAACCCCAATGACGAGGTTGGCTTGTACCAGGCCGATGGCGGCCACGCCCACGCTTCGGATGCCCTGATCCACGCGGAGGACTCGGGCTATCACAAGAGCCTGAAGCCCCGGCAGATCCAGATGATCGCGATCGGCGGGGCCATCGGGACCGGCCTGTTCCTGGGTGCCGGCGGCCGGCTCAACGCGGCAGGCCCGTCACTGGTCATCGCCTACGCAGTCTGCGGCTTCTTCGCGTTCCTGATCCTGCGCGCCCTGGGTGAACTGGTGCTGCACCGGCCCTCGTCAGGATCGTTCGTGTCCTACGCCCGCGAATTCTACGGAGAGAAAGCCGCGTTCATCTCCGGCTGGTTCTATTGGATCAACTGGGCCACCACCACCATCGTGGACATCACCGCCGCGGCCCTCTACATGAACTTCTTCGGCAAATACATCCCCTGGATGGGGGCCGTACCGCAGTGGGCGTGGGCGCTGATCGCCCTCGTCGTGGTCCTTTGCCTCAACCTCGTCTCCGTCAAGGTGTTCGGCGAGCTCGAGTTCTGGTTCGCCCTGATCAAGGTCGCGGCCCTAGTCGCATTCCTGTTGGTCGGCACCTACTTCGTCATGTTCGGCACGCCCGTGGAAGGCCAGGAAGTCGGATTCAGCCTTATCACCGACAATGGCGGCCTCTTCCCCAACGGCCTGCTGCCCATGATCATCCTTATGCAGGGCGTGCTGTTCGCCTACGCCTCGATCGAACTGATCGGTACCGCCGCCGGCGAAACCGAAAACCCCGAAAGAATCATGCCCAAAGCCATCA
Source organism: Arthrobacter sp. I3 (assembly GCF_000520575.1). Lineage (NCBI taxonomy): Bacteria > Bacillati > Actinomycetota > Actinomycetes > Micrococcales > Micrococcaceae > Arthrobacter > Arthrobacter sp. I3. The sequence continues at coordinate 4,091 of NZ_KI914914.1, read as the reverse complement.
ACTCCGTGGTCTTCCGGATCGCCGTCTTCTACGTCGGCTCGGTCATTCTGCTCGCCCTGCTGCTGCCCTACACCTCGTATGAAAAAGGCGTCAGCCCGTTTGTGACGTTCTTCGGATCCATCGGTATCCAGGGCGTGGACGTCATCATGAACCTCGTGGTCCTCACGGCCGCCCTGTCCTCCCTGAACGCCGGTCTATACTCCACCGGCCGCATCCTGCGTTCCATGTCAGTGGCCGGATCGGCCCCGAAGTTCGCCCAGAGGATGAACAAGGCCGGTGTCCCCTACGGCGGCATCGCCATCACCGCCGGCGTCTCCCTCCTCGGGGTCCCGCTGAACTACCTGGTCCCCGGCCAGGCTTTCGAGATCGTCCTGAACGTCGCCGCCGTAGGCATCGTCGTCACGTGGGCCACCATTGTGCTCTGCCAGATCCAGCTCAAACGGTGGGCAGACAAAGGCTGGCTTGAGCGCCCCTCTTTCCGGATGTTCGGCGCCCCTTACACCGGGTACCTCTCCCTGGTATTCCTGCTCGGCGTCCTCGTCATGGTCTTCATCGATTCCCCGCTCACATTGCTGGTGACCCTGGTGGCCTGCGCGCTGATGGTAGGCGGCTGGTACGCCTGCCGGAAACAAATCCACGACATCGCCGAAACCCGCGACGGCTTCACAGGCGCCGCGCCCGTGCTGGCCAACCGGACTCCAATCCGCTAATCGAACATCCCAGTGCCGACCAATCCCGCAACCCGGCACCCAACGCGAAAGCCTTCATGAAGCCACGAAACCCGCTGAGTCCCGGCCGAACCAGCACTCTGCAGGAACTCGACCCGCCAGCCGCGCACAAAGACAAGCCGCCGGCGTCGAACGACAGCTGCGAGGACGGCTGCTTCTTCTGCACCGGACCGGAAACAGACTAGCCACCGTTCCGCTGGATTCAGTGGACATGCCATGCCCGCCAACCCAACCCAACCCAAGAAGACAAGTAGTGATGAAAACCGAGTCTGCATCCACAATGACCGCAACCGACACGCACCCAGTTGAAGGCGACAGCATCAAACCCGTTCAGACGGCCCCAGGGGCTGTCCTGGATAACCGCAACGGCGCCAGCACCCTCAAATCCGCCGGCCACGTGATTGTTGATTCGCTCGCGGCGCACGGGGTGGAACGCACGTTTGTTGTCCCCGGGGAAAGCTTCCTGGACGTCCTCGACGGGCTGCACGGCTCTGAGATCGAGACCGTGGTCTGCCGGCACGAGGGCGGTGCCGCGTACATGGCCGAGGCTGACGGCAAGATGAACCAGCGCCCCGGCGTCGCCATGGTCACCCGCGGCCCCGGGGCAGCCAACGCCCACGTGGGCCTGCACACCGCGTGGCAGGACTCCACCCCGATGCTGCTCTTCGTCGGACTGATTCCGTTCGCGCACCGGGACCGCGAGGCGTTCCAGGAGTTCGACATCAAGGCGTGGTTCGACACCGGTGCCAAACGCGTGATGGTCCTCGACCACCCCGAGCGGGCCTCCGAAATTGTCGCGGAGGCAATGTTCGCGGCCATGAGCGGCCGTCCCGGGCCCGTGGTGGTGGGCCTGCCGGAGGACATCATCCGGGTCCCCATTGATCCGGCCCTGCACCCGGCCATCCCGGTGGCCGCGGGCGGGATGAGCAGCACCGATGCCGGCGCGCTGGCTGAGGCGCTGACACAGTCGAAGAAGCCGCTCTTCGTCACCGGCGGGAACGACTGGACCCAGGAAGCGGCCTCGGAGCTAACCCGCTGGCTCGAAAAGCACCACATCCCGGCTGCGGCGGAGTGGCGCACACAGGGGACCGTCTCCTTTGATTCGCCCAGCTACGTGGGGCCGATCGGCTACGGCCGGCCCCGCCCCACCTATGATCTGCTGG
>NZ_KI914914.1:0-2100 GCF_000520575.1 Arthrobacter sp. I3 | reverse complement strand
CCGCCCCACCTATGATCTGCTGGAGGAAACCGACCTGCTCGTTTTCGTCGGGACGGTCCCGGGGGATGTGATCACGGACGGTTTCGTGTGCCGGCAGGACTGGAACAAGAACAACTTCCTCGTCTCCATCGATCCCTCGCTGCGCGGCCGCTCCGGTCCGGTCTCCCGCCAGATCCTGGCCAAGCCGGACGCCTTCGTCCGGGACCTGGTCAACATCGACCTGCCTGTCAAGGAGGAGTGGAAGGCGTGGACGGCCCGGATGCGCGCCGAGCAGCGCTCCTTCGCCAGCCTGCCGCCGTCGGTCCCCGGCGACGGGCTCGCGAAGATGGACACCCTGATGGCCAACCTCGTGCCGCTGCTGCCGCAGGACGCCCTGGTGACGTTCGGGGCGGGCGAGCACACCAACTGGGCGCACCGGTACTTCCCCACCCGGCGCTACGCCTCGATGATCAGCGCCCGGAACGGTTCCATGGGGTACTCGGTGCCCTCGGCCATCGCCGCCTCCCTGGCCAGCCCGGAGCGCCGGGTGGTCACCATCGCGGGCGACGGGGAATTCCTCATGAACGGCCAGGAGCTCGCCACGGCCGCCCAGTACGGAGCCACGCCGCTGATCATCGTGATGGATAACCAGGAGTACGGCACCATCCGCACCCACCAGGAACGCCACTACCCGTCCCGGGTGTCGGGCACGCAGCTGAAGAACCCCGACTTCGGCATGATGGCCCGGGCGTTCGGCGGTTTCGGCATCACCGTCACCGAGGATAAGGACGTGCCGGCCGCCCTCGAGGCGGCGCTGGCCGCCATCGACCGGGACGGTGTGTTCGCCCTGGTCCACCTCGTCGTCGAACAGCGGGTCAAGGCCTACTAAATCCACCCTGCCTACCTGGTTGCGCTATCAGTCCTGGTCGTCATTCGGCGTCCATAACCGCCATGACCGATAGCGCAACGGGTGGTTGGAGTGGTGCCTGGAGGCTACTCCCCTGTTTCGCCGCCTATTCCCCCGTCTCGCCGTCTAGGTGTACTGAGCCGGGACGTTGTTGACATGTAGGGCTTGAAAACGAGGAGGATGCTGGAGGAAACCGACCTGCTCGTTTTCGTCGGGACGGTCCCGGGGGATGTGATCACGGACGGTTTCGTGTGCCGGCAGGACTGGAACAAGAACAACTTCCTCGTCTCCATCGATCCCTCGCTGCGCGGCCGCTCCGGTCCGGTCTCCCGCCAGATCCTGGCCAAGCCGGACGCCTTCGTCCGGGACCTGGTCAACATCGACCTGCCTGTCAAGGAGGAGTGGAAGGCGTGGACGGCCCGGATGCGCGCCGAGCAGCGCTCCTTCGCCAGCCTGCCGCCGTCGGTCCCCGGCGACGGGCTCGCGAAGATGGACACCCTGATGGCCAACCTCGTGCCGCTGCTGCCGCAGGACGCCCTGGTGACGTTCGGGGCGGGCGAGCACACCAACTGGGCGCACCGGTACTTCCCCACCCGGCGCTACGCCTCGATGATCAGCGCCCGGAACGGTTCCATGGGGTACTCGGTGCCCTCGGCCATCGCCGCCTCCCTGGCCAGCCCGGAGCGCCGGGTGGTCACCATCGCGGGCGACGGGGAATTCCTCATGAACGGCCAGGAGCTCGCCACGGCCGCCCAGTACGGAGCCACGCCGCTGATCATCGTGATGGATAACCAGGAGTACGGCACCATCCGCACCCACCAGGAACGCCACTACCCGTCCCGGGTGTCGGGCACGCAGCTGAAGAACCCCGACTTCGGCATGATGGCCCGGGCGTTCGGCGGTTTCGGCATCACCGTCACCGAGGATAAGGACGTGCCGGCCGCCCTCGAGGCGGCGCTGGCCGCCATCGACCGGGACGGTGTGTTCGCCCTGGTCCACCTCGTCGTCGAACAGTGGGTCAAGGCCTACTAAATCCACCCTGCCTACCTGGTTGCGCTATCAGTCCTGGTCGTCATTCGGCGTCCATAACCGCCATGACCGATAGCGCAACGGGTGGTTGGAGTGGTGCCTGGAGGCTACTCCCCTGTTTCGCCGCCTATTCCCCCGTCTCGCCGTCTAGGTGTACTGAGCCGGGACGTTGTTGACATGTAGGG
>NZ_KI914913.1:63253-66683 GCF_000520575.1 Arthrobacter sp. I3 | reverse complement strand
GCGCGCCATTCGTTGAGCTGCCCGGTTTCGAGGGCGGTGAGGGTGTGAGGCATCTCGGTCACGAGGGCTTTGGCCAGGCCCAGGAGCCGGCCGCCCCTGGCCGGGGATTCGCGCCGGGCCAGGGCGATCTGCGCGCCGATCCCGGCGCCGAGCTTCTCGGCCGGGACCCCGAGCCGGGCTTGTTCGCGGCGTTGGAGCAGGTCCAAGGCCACGGCGAGCCGGGCCTGTTCCGCGGACGCGGCGGACTTCCTGTCCTCCAGTTCCCGGATCCGGTCAATGATTCCGGCGCTGCCGGTCGCTGAGCGGACGGCAGAACTTAGTCCCGCTGCGGCGGCGAAGGATCGGGCGCGACTCAGGCCGCCGTCGCCGTATCCTGCTCGAACTACTTCGGGCCCCTGATTGCCGTCCATGAATCCAGTGTTTCAGGGACCCCCGACAATAATGGCCGCAGGGTCCGCCCCGGGTGCCAACTGCCCGGCGGCGGCCAATTCGTTAGCGAATGATGGCGGCTGTCGGTGCGGAAGTCTTGGACGCAGTTGAGTATCCGGCCTTCCGGCCAGTTGCTCGGACGGCGTCCATAGGGGGCCCCGGTTCGTTGACGCACGACCAGTTGGGCAACGTGCCCGACCTGAACGACGAGCCGTCGCCAGCCACTCCAAAGTGGAACACATGCCGGGACCGGGGGTAGCGTCGACGTATGACACCTGGACGTCCCGTACCCCCGCCCCTTGCCAAGCCGCTGCCGGATCTCGACACCACCGCGAACACCACGGCGGGCAGCGCCGCGCAGACCGCCGGCCCCACCCTGGCCGCTGCTTACGGTGCCACCGCACCGGATAGCGGACTTGTTCCCCTGACCGTATCCCGGCGCGCCCCCAAAGAAGACGACATCGAGATCGCCATCGAATTCTGCGGTCTGTGCCACTCGGATGTGCACGCCACCCGGGGCGAATGGGGCGGCGACACCTACCCGTTGATCCCGGGCCACGAGATCGTCGGCCGGGTCGCCCGGCTCGGTTCCGCCGTCGACGACTTCACGGTGGGTGAGCGCGTGGGCGTGGGCTGCATCGTGGACTCCTGCCGCGAGTGCGAGAGCTGCCTGGACGGCCTCGAGCAGTACTGCGAAAACGCCGCGGTGGGAACCTACGGGGCGAAGGATGCCCGCAACGACGGCGCCATCACCCAGGGCGGGTATGCCACGTCGATCGTGGTGGACCGCCACTATGTCCTGCGGGTGCCGGAAGCCCTGGACCCCGCCGCCGCGGCGCCCCTGCTGTGCGCCGGCATCACCACATATTCGCCCCTGAACCACTTCGAGGTCGAGGAAGGCGACGTCGTTGGCGTCGTCGGACTGGGCGGCCTCGGCCATATGGCCGTCAAGATCGCCAAGGCCATGGGCGCCGAGGTCAAGGTCTTCACGACGTCGGAGAACAAGTTCGCCGCAGCGCGCGAGCTGGGCGCCGACGACGTCATTCTCTCCACCGACCCGGCCGCGATGGAGGCCGCGAACCGCAGCATCGACGTCATTATCGACACCGTCGCCGCCTCGCACGACCTCAACCCCTACTTCCGCACGCTCCGCCTGGACGGCGCGCTGTTCCAGCTGGGCCTGCCCGAGGATGCAATGCCGCCCGTCAACCCCGGCGCGCTGATCCGGCGCCGGATCGCGTACGCGGGTTCGCTGATCGGCGGCATCGCCGAGACGCAGGAGATGCTGGACTTCTGCGCCGAGCACGGCGTGGTGTCCGACGTTGAGGTGGTCGGCGCGGACCAGCTCAACGAAGCCTACGACCGCATGGTGGCAGGCGACGTCAAGTACCGTTTTGTCCTGGACGTCAGTACCCTGGGGTCCCCGGCAGAAAAGGCGGACGCATGAGCACTCTCTTCACCAAAATCATCAACGGCGAGATCCCGGGCCGCTTCGTCTGGCGCGAGGACGACGTCGTGGCGTTCCTGACCATGGGCCCGCTGGCCGACGGCCACACCCTCGTGGTGCCCACCGAGGAAGTGGACCGCTGGACGGATGCCTCGCCCGAGGTCCTCGGCCGGGTCATGGAGGTTGCCCGCAAGATCGGCGCCGTCCAGGTGGAGGTGTTCGACGCCGCCAGGGCCGGGCTGATCGTGGCCGGCTACGAAATCAACCACATGCACGTCCATGTGTGGCCATCGAACTCAATGGCGGACTTTGATTTCGGATCCGTGGACCAGCACCCGGATCCGGCCACGCTGGACGCCAACGCGGAGAAGCTCCGCGAAGGCCTGCGCACGGCCGGCCACGCGGAGCACGTCCCGGCCGCCTAGGTCCCGCCCGGACATTCCCGCCCGGACATTCCCGGCCGCCAATGCTGGCGCCGGCGCAGCACCCTCAGGGGTCTACGCCGGCGCCAGCACTTTGTTAAGGGCGGCGCGGATACGCTTTTCGGACACCGAATAGGCGGTCCCGAGTTCGACGGCGAAGAGGCTCACCCGCAGTTCCTCGATCATCCAGCGCACGTGGGTTAACTCCGCGCCCGCCCGCCGGCCGGGCAGCAGCGCGGACACGGCGTCGTCGTAGTCGTCCTCCAGGGCCTGGACCGAGGCCATGTGCTGGGCGTCCCGCTGCACGTTGCCCGGCAGCTTCTCGAGGCGCTTTTCGATCGCCGCGAGGTAGCGGGGCAGCTGGCTGAGCTGGGCGTAGCCCGTGCGTGCCACGAAACCCGGATACACCAGCTGCTCGAGCTGGCTCTTGACGTCGTTGAGCGCGCTGATCAGGGCCAGGCTCGTGGTGCCCTTGAGCTGCTTTTCGATCCGGCGGGTGCTGGCCAGGATGCGTTCGACGACGGCAGTGACGGTGAAGACGGTGTCGATCAGCTCCGCCCGGACGCTCTCGTAGAGCGCCTTGAACGAGGCCTCGTCCCACGGCAGCGGGGCCGGCGTGAGTTTGTCGATGGCGGCCAGGGCGCAGTCGGCGATCAGGGCGGCCACGGAACCGTGCGGGTTCTGGCTGAAGGTCAGTTTCTCGGTGTTGTTCAGGTGCTCCAGGACATAGCGGTCCGGCGGTGGCACTTTCAGGGCCAGGAGCCGGATGACCCCGCCGCGCATGGCTTCCTGCTGTTCCGACGGCGTCTGGAACAGCCGCAGCGCCACGGACGTTCCCTCGTCCACCAGAGCCGGATAGCCGGTGACGGTGTGCCCGCCAACCGTTCCCTGGACCTGGCGTTGGACGGTTCCAAAGGTCCAGTCCTTGAGCCCGGACATTTCGGTGAACCCGCCCGGCGCCGCGGCTGTGGCAGCCGCCAGGGCGGCCGACGGCGATGTGCCGGCCTGTGATGAACGCGCGCCATCCCTGCCGTTCGCGCCGGCTTTCGCCTTCGCCGCGGCATTTCCCTTGGATTGGGGTGCCGTGGTGCCCGGGGTGGCACCGAGGGATTCCGCGATGGCCCGGCGGGAC
>NZ_KI914913.1:56458-63153 GCF_000520575.1 Arthrobacter sp. I3 | reverse complement strand
CCCAGCCGCTCCTGCAGCGCGTTCAGGTCCTTGCCCTCATCCAGCAGCTTGCCGCGGGAATCCACCACGCGGAAGCTGACCCGCAAATGCGATGGCACGGCGTCCCAGTTCCAGGAGCCCGGCGGAATGACCTGTCCGCGGATCCGGCGCAGCACCAGTTCCAGCGAGGGTTCGAGCTCGTCCGTGGCGGGATCGAAGTCCGCTTCCAGCGCCGCGACGGCCTGGCGGGCCACGTCCGGGGCAGGAACGAAGTTCTTGCGGATCTGCTTGGGCAGCGACTTGATGAGCGCCGTGACGAGTTCCACGCGCTGCCCGGGGATCAGCCAGCGGAACGCGGCGTCGTCGAGCTGGTTCAGGAACAGCACCGGCACCTCTGCGGTGACGCCGTCGGATGGATTTGGCGGCGAACCGGGCGCGACTGGATGGAACTCGTAGCTCAGCGGCAGCTCGAAGCCCTTGTGCAACAAGGTCTTGGGATAGGCCGAATCGTCCAGGGCCGCGGCGTCCTCGCTGATCAGCAGGGACTGGTCGAAGTCGAGCAGCGTGGGATCCTGCTGCCGTGCGTCCTTCCACCACTTGTCGAAGTGCCGCTCCGAGACGACCTCCGCGCCGATCCTGGCGTCGTAGAACTCGAACAGTGTCTCGTCGTCCACCAGGATGTCGCGGCGCCGCATCCGGGCCTCGAGCTCCTCGACTTCGTGCAGCAGCGCGCGGTTGCGGTGGAAGAACTTGTGGTGGGTCTGCCAGTCGCCTTCTACCAGGGCATGGCGGATGAAGAGCTCGCGGCAGAGCTCCGGATCCACCTTGCCGTAGTTGATCCGCCGGCTCGGGATGATGGGCACGCCGTAAAGCGTGACCTTTTCGTGGGCCATCACCGCGCCCATCTTCTTGGACCAGTGCGGCTCGCTGTAGCTGCGCTTGACCAGGTCGGGGGCCACCTGTTCGGCCCAGAGCGGATCGAACTTCGCCGCGACGCGGGCCCAGAGCCGGCTCGTCTCCACGAGTTCGGCGGCCATCACGAACGTGGGTGACTTCTTGAACAGTGCCGAACCCGGGAAGATCGCGAAGCGGCTGCCGCGGGCGCCGGCGTACTCGCGCTTGCGCTCGTCGAGGATGCCGACGTGGCTCAGCAGCCCCGAGAGCAGGCTGATGTGGATGCCGTCGTGGTTGCCCACCGGATCGGCAAGGCGCTTGTTGTCCAGGCTGATGCCCAGCGGGCGGGCCAGCTGGCGGAGCTGGGCGAACAGGTCCTGCCACTCCCTGACCCGCAGGTAGTTGATGAATTCGTTGCGGCAGAGCCGGCGGAACGCCGTGGAGGACAGTTCCTGCTGCTTCTCCTGCAGGTAGTTCCACAGGTTCAGGTAACCGGTGAAATCCGAGTTTTCGTCCCGGAAGCGGGCGTGCTTCTCCGCGGCGAGCTGCTGCTTGTCTGTTGGACGCTCGCGCGGGTCCTGGATGGTGAGCGCTGCGGCGAGGATCATGACTTCCCGGACGCAGCCCCGCTTTCCGGACTCCACGATCATCCGGCCGAGCCTGGGGTCCACCGGCAGCTGGGCCAGCTGCTGTCCGACGGCGGTGAGCCCGCTGCCGGGACGGCCGGAACCGCGGCGCTGCCCGCCGTCGCGCTGCCCGCCGTCGTCCGTTGGCTCCTGCCGCGCGGCGGTCAGGGCGCCGAGCTCGCGCAGGAGGCTGACGCCGTCATTAATGGCGCGCGAATCCGGCGGCTCGACGAAGGGGAAGTTCTCCACGTCCTTCGGTCCGCGGGCCACGCCCATGGCGGTCATCTGCAGGATGACGGCCGCGAGGTTGGTGCGCAGGATCTCCGGATCCGTGAACAGCGGCCGCGACTCGAAGTCCTCTTCGGAGTACAGCCGGATCGCGATACCGTCGGAAACGCGGCCGCAGCGGCCCGAGCGCTGGTTGGCCGAAGCCTGGGAGACGCGCTCAATCGGCAGACGCTGGACCTTGGTCCGGTGCGAGTAGCGCGAGATCCGGGCCGTGCCGGTGTCGATCACGTACTTGATGCCGGGGACCGTCAGCGAGGTTTCGGCGACGTTGGTGGCAAGTACGATCCGGCGCTTGCTGCCGGGGTGGAAAACTTTGTGCTGCTCCTGCAGGCTCAACCGGGCGAAGAGGGGAAGGACCTCGGTGCCGGCGAGGTGCCGGTTGGACTGGATGCGGGCGTTGAGGGCCTCCGCTGCGTCGCGGATTTCGCGCTCGCCGGAGAAGAAAATCAGGATGTCACCGTGGGCTTCCAAGGCGAGCTCGTCTACGGCGTCGCACACCGCGTCGAGCGGGTCGCGGTCCTCCTCGAGTTCGTCGTCCGCGGCGGCACCTTCTCCGTCACCATCTTCGGCGCTGGCGCCGGTGCCGCCGGCCGGCTGGGAAAGCGGCCGGTAGCGGATTTCCACCGGGAAGGTCCGGCCCGACACCTCGATGATGGGGGAGGGCTCCTCGTCGCTGCCGAAGTGCTTGGCGAAGCGCTCCGGATCGATGGTGGCCGAGGTGATGATGATCTTCAGGTCAGGGCGCTGCGGCAGGATGCGCTTGAGGTAGCCGAGGATGAAGTCGATGTTGAGGCTGCGCTCGTGCGCCTCGTCAATGATGATGGCGTTGTACTTGCGCAGCAGCCTGTCGCGCTGGATTTCCGCCAGCAGGATGCCGTCGGTCATGAGCTTGACCTTGGTGGACCGGCTGACCTCGCCGGTGAAGCGGACCTGGAAACCGACTTCCTGGCCGATTTCGACGCCGAGTTCCTCCGCGATGCGCTCGGCCACGGTGCGGGCCGCGAGACGGCGGGGCTGGGTGTGGCCGATCAGCCCGTTTTCGCCCAGGCCGAGCTCAAGGCACATCTTGGGGATCTGGGTGGTCTTACCCGAGCCGGTCTCGCCGGCGATGATGGTCACCTGGTTGGCCGCGATGGCGGCCATAAGATCTTCGCGGCGCTCGGAGACCGGCAGCTCGGCGGGGTAGGAAATATGCAATGTCATGGCTGGAGACAGTCTACTGGGGTGGACTGTCCGCTGGGGTGGCGGCGGCTGTGCGTTCCTTCTATCGGGCCCGGTTGCTGCAGCCGGGCTGTTCCGTGCCTGCTTCAGGCCCCGCGCATGGTGAGGGCCCGGCTTGATGAGCCGGGCCCGATGGGCGTGTGGGCAAACGTGCGCGGACTTAGATGTTCCGCATCGTGTAGTTGATGCTCGGCAGGTCCCGGGCCATCCAGTATTCTTCCGAGCGGACGGGCGGAGTGTGGCCGAGGCCATCCTTGCGGAGGGCGGAGATCGTGGCGGTGACGCCGGCAAGAACCAGGATGATGAGGGCGATTCCGAGGAGTTCCATACCTCTATGGTTCTCCGGTCCGGGCCTTTAAAAAAGTGGCAGAAATGCCCAAAAAGCTATAATTTCTGCCACTGTTCTGTCAGGATGGAATCATGATCAAATCAGTGGCAATGATCGTGGTTCCCAACTTCTCGATCTTCGAGTTCGCGACGGCTTTCGAGGTCTTCGGCATCGACCGCTCGGACCGCGGAAACGGCGTGCCCGCGTTCGATTTCCGCGTCTGCGCGCCCGAGCCGGGCGACGTCCCGCTCAAGTCCGGCCTGTCCATGCACGTCGGCCTCGGGCTGGAAGCAACTGCGGACGCCGACCTGGTGGTGATGGCGCCGTACGGCCGGGACGAGGACGTTCCCGACTCCGTCCTGGAGGCGCTGCGGGCCGCCCACGCGCGCGGTGCGTGGGTGATGTCCATTTGTTCCGGGGCCTTCGCCCTGGCTCGGGCGGGCCTGCTCGATGGCCGCCGCTGCACCACGCACTGGCATTACTCCCAGGAACTGGCCACCCGGTACCCCGCTGTCCTGGTGGATGAAAACGTCCTCTACGTCGAAGACGGCCGGATCATTACCAGTGCCGGCACGGCCGCGGGGATCGATGCCTGCCTGCACCTCGTCCGCGTTGAGTTCGGCGCCAAGGTGGCCGCCGCCATCGCCCGGGACATGGTGGTCCCTCCGCACCGGGACGGCGGCCAGGCCCAATACATCGACCGGCCCATTCCGACGTGCGGCTCGGAGCCCATGGAGCAGCTGCTGCAGTGGATGGTCCGGCACCTGGACGAGGAACACGCGGTCAACGAACTGGCGGCCCGGGTCCATATGTCGCCGCGGACGTTTGCGCGGCGCTTCCGCGCGGAAACGGGAGCCACCCCCGCGGCCTGGCTTAATTCCCAGCGGGTGCTGCGCGCCCAGGAGCTGCTGGAGAGCACGGAGCTCAATATCGACGAAATCGCAAGGGAGTCCGGGTTCGGGCATTCGGTCCTGTTGCGGCACCACTTTGCCAAGGCGCTGGACACCAGCCCGCAGTCCTACCGGCGCACGTTCCGCGGGCACCTGGCCACGGCCTAAGCAGTTAAGGCATAAGCAGCAGCGGCTAGCCAAAGCCCGGCGGCGCCGATTCCTCGGCCGCGGCCCGGGCGCATTCGACGAGGTCGCGCCACGGGCCCGTCAGTTCACGCTCCGGCAGGACCGCCCGGCGCTGATCGGCCCGGATGCTGTACATGAACCGGTCCGGCTGGCCGGTTGTCCCGCTGGTTCCGGCGACGTCGTCCCACGGGCAGGCCTCGATCAGCGGCTGCCACCGGTCGGTGTCTTCCGGCGGCTCGGGCCGGACGGTCCACGTCCTCTTCATTCCGGCCACGCCGCCACTGCGCTGGACAGTTATCTTCATCGGACTCGGATCTCAATTGGACTCGATTTGCGGGGCCTGGGCTTATCGCCGGGCCCCCGGGAACTTTACTTTCACAGTTTCCCACGCGGAGCGCACGGCGTCATGTTCCTTGGAATCGTCCCCGAATAGCTCCTTGGCAGAGGCGGCAGTGGCCTTGGCGAAGGCACCGAACGTGGCGGTGGGGGACAGCGTGCCGCCCGTCAGGGTCTCGTACCAGATCTGTGCCGGTGCGTCCCAGGCATTGCCGCCCAAGGCCGTGGCCACCAGGCAGAACGCGCGGTTGGGGATGCCGGAGTTGATGTGCACGCCGCCGTTGTCCGCGCTGGTGCGCACGTAGCCGTCCATCGAGTCCGGCTGCGGGTCCTTGCCGAGCACGTCGTCGTCGTATGCCGTTCCCGGAGCCTTCATGGATCGCAGGGCGGACCCCTGCACCTGGTCGGTGAAGAGGCCTTCGCCGATCAGCCAGCTGGCCTCCGCCGTCGACTGCTTCCGCACATACTGCTCAACGAGGGCCCCGAAGACGTCGGACATCGATTCGTTCAGGGCGCCGGCCTGGTTGCGGTAGACCAGCCCGGCCGAGTACTGGGTCACGCCGTGGGTGAGCTCGTGCCCGATGACGCTCAAGGATTTCGTGAACCGCTCGAAGACCTGGCCGTCACCGTCGCCGAAGACCATTTGCTGGCCGTCCCAGAAAGCGTTGTCGTACAGGCGGCCATAGTGGACCGTGGCATCAAGGTGCAGGCCTTTGCCGTCGATCGAATTGCGTCCGAAAGCCTCGGCGTAGAGGCGGTGGGTGTGCCCCAGCCCGTCATAGGCCTCATCGGCGGCGGGATCGCCGGTGGCCGGTTCGCCTTCTTTGCGGACCACGCTGCCGGGCAGCTTCTCGGTGGACTTGGCGTCGTAGACCGTCCGTTCCGGCAGGGACGGCTTGAGTTCCCGCAGGCCCGGACGGCTGCCGGGCCCTGGCACTGTGCGGGAGGCCTGGAAGCCCGGGACGTGTTGCAGGGCCTGCTTTGCCCCGTGGGCGGCCCTGGAGAGCTCCGGCTTTTGCTGTGCGGCCAGCCTGCGGAGCAAATAGGGCGGAACGATAGAACAGGACGGAGTTGGATAGAACATGTGAGACCCCCTTCACGCTTCGGAGCGGGCAGGGTGGCCCGCCACCGATGAAAACAGCCTACGAGGGAGCACCGACAATCGGCAGGGGCAATGCCGCTGTTTTTCCGCGGTCTTTTGGCGGGATCGGGGCACAAAAAACCCCGCCGTTTCAAACGGCGGGGTTTTGTTCGTGCCCTCGATTGGAATCGAACCAACGACCTTCTGCTCCGGAGGCAGACGCTCTATCCCCTGAGCTACGAGGGCATCCAGGGATCCTGCCGTTGCGGGCGGGACGTCCTAGAGCTTAGCAGGAAGTTGGCCTCCAACGGAAAACCATGGAAAACGGTCGCTCATTTATAGAGTCAAGTGGAGTCAAGCTGCAGTCGAATGTGTCCTGGGTGCGTGGCAAGTCCCGCGGATTGGCCGGCGGCTCCGTAGCCGGCTCAGTAGCCGGTGAACGTATCCACATGGACCCGCCGGGCGCCCGCGCCACGTGCCGCGGCCCGCAGCGATCGCACACTGGCGGGCGAGCCGGAGACGAAGACCACCCGGCCGCTCCTCGATTGGAATCGAACCAACGACCTTCTGCTCCGGAGGCAGACGCTCTATCCCCTGAGCTACGAGGGCATCCAGGGATCCTGCCGTTGCGGGCGGGACGTCCTAGAGCTTAGCAGGAAGTTGGCCTCCAACGGAAAACCATGGAAAACGGTCGCTCATTTATAGAGTCAAGTGGAGTCAAGCTGCAGTCGAATGTGTCCTGGGTGCGTGGCAAGTCCCGCGGATTGGCCGGCGGCTCCGTAGCCGGCTCAGTAGCCGGTGAACGTATCCACATGGACCCGCCGGGCGCCCGCGCCACGTGCCGCGGCCCGCAGCGATCGCACACT